>CAZOMH010000568.1:0-3468 GCA_964580415.1 uncultured Nitrospirales bacterium | reverse complement strand
CGGCAACGGGGGGCGTTTTTGTTGATACACTTTGATCCAGAACCCGTCTGGCAAGCCGCGCGTCGTTGTGAAATGCTTTGGCATGCGGAGCGGGTCTGGGATACACTAGCCGCCATGCCTCCCAAGATCATCGTCGGGCTCGGCAATCCCGAGCCGAAATATTTCAGGACCCGGCACAACGCCGGGTCCCCGCGACACGTCCTCCAGGCCCACGGACAGGTAAGGAATGCCCAGGTCCCGGGCCCGGCCCAGCACGGCCTTCAGCCGCAGGAACAGCCCGGCCCGGGTCAGGCCCAGTGCCACCCGGGGCGTGTCAACACCCTCCATTCGAGCGTGGGGAAACGCCACCCCCTCGTTGAAGAAGGTGGAACCCTGCTGTTCCCGCTCCCATATCTTGCGCGTCGCCTCGGCAACAAGCCCCTTGTCCGCGTGCCGGAGTGCCGCGTTGGCAAGCGCGTTGAGCACCTCCTCCTTCAGCACGGGTTCGTCCCAAACGAGGATGCGCTCCTCCGACAAAAGGTCGGCCAGTTGGGGCATGCTGGGCGCGGGTTCGGTGTTTATCTGGGGCGGCGGGGGCACCGGGACAATTTCCGCACCGGCGCGGGCCGCCCTGGCACCCAAAACGACGACCGTAATACCGTCGTCATTATTGACCAGCCGGTCCACGACGCTGCGCTTTCCCAGAAGCCGCTTCCGCGTCGACAGAGGCGCCGGGTGGCCCACGACAATATGGCCCACGCGGTACTCGCGGGCAAAGCGGAGTATGGTCTCGGCCACATCCTCGCCCTTGTAGGTGAAGACCATGGCGCCAAGCTGCTTGGCAAGCGTGAGCGTGCCGGCAAGGATGCGCTGGGTGCCCGCGTCGATCGCGTCGGGGTCCTCGGAGGGGGTCTGCACATAGAGCGCGTACCAGTTGCGGTTGAGCCGGCCCGCCAGTCGCGACGCATAGCGCAGCAGCATCTCACTGTTGGGACCGCGTGAACTGAGGCTGACCATCACCTGGTCGGCGGCAAGCGACGCATCGTCCGCCTCCGGTTCGCGGCGGCGCAGGTCGATCTGCGAGGCCAGCTCGCGCAGGGTGATTTCGCGGAGCTGTTCGAGATTGGACCGGATGAAGAAATTGCCCAGCGCCGTCTCGACCCGCTCCTGCGGATAAATCTTGCCCTCCTTCAGCCGCCGCTGGAGGTCCTCGGTGGACACATCAACGTTTACGATCTGGTCCGCCTCGCCGAGCACGCTGTCGGGCAGGCGTTCGCGCACTTTGACGCCCACGGCGGACTCCACCGTGTTGTACAGGCTTTCCAGATGCTGCACGTTGAGCGTGGTGATTACGTGAATGCCCGCGTCGAGAATGTCCTGCACGTCCTCATAGCGTTTTGCGTTGCGGCCGCCGGGCACGTTGGTATGGGCCAGTTCGTCGATCAGCACCACCTCGGGTTTGCGCGCCAGCACGGCGCTGACGTCCATCTCTTCCAGCGCCACGCCGCGATAGTCCTGCCGCAGCCGGGGCAGCACCTCCAGTCCGTCGATCAGTTTTGCCGTTTCCCCGCGGCCGTGCGTCTCCACAAGCCCCACCGCCACATCCACACCGTCCGCCATGAGCCGGTGTCCTTCGTGAAGCATCTGGCAGGTTTTGCCCACCCCCGCGCAGTAGCCCAGATACACCTTGAGCCGGCCGCGCTGCGCACGACGAATCATCCGCAGAAAGCTGGTGGCGGTATCGTTGTTCATGGCGTCACAGGTCGTCCCTGCCCGGCGCGTCAAGCGCGAGGTTCAGTTGCAGCACGTTGACCCTGGGCTCGCCGAGCAGTCCAAAGGTTCGGCCCTGCGTATGCCGTCGGAGGAGTTCCTCAACGGACGTCTTTTCCAGGCCGCGCGCCTGGGCCACGCGCGCCGCCTGCAGTCGGGCGTTCTCAATGCTGATGTCCGGGTCGAGCCCGCTGGCCGACGCGGTCACGGCGTCGGCCGGAACAACCGCATCCGCCGCAAGCCCGTTCTCCGCACGATACTGTGCAACACGGTCCCGCACCGTTTCCACAAGCTTGCGCGACGTGGGGCCCAGGTTGCTGCCGCCCGAGGCGGTGGCGTCATAACCGGCGCCCGCGGCCGAGGGGCGGGGATGGAAGTAGCGGGGCGCACTGAACGGCTGGCCCAGCAGCGACGCCCCCACCACCGTTCCGTGGCCGGCAACCAGGGAACCGTTTGCCTGGGCGGGAAAGAACCCCTGCGCCAGCACCAGCACGGCCAGGGGATAGACGCCGCAGACAATCACGGCCAGCAAAAGCGTCGCGACCATGGCTGTCTTCAGTTCCACGAACATGTTCTTCATGGCGGCCACTCCTACACAAGATGCATCGCGCTGACGATGACATCGATGAGTTTTATTCCGACAAAGGGTGCGATCATGCCGCCCACCCCGAAAAGGAGAAGGTTGCGCCGCAGCAGCACGACGGCCGGCAGCGGCCGGAATGTCACGCCGCGCAGCGCCAGCGGCACGAGCGCAATGATGATGAGTGCGTTGAAAATGACGGCGCTGAGGATGGCGCTGGAAGGCGAATGAAGCCGCATTATATTCAGCGGCGCGATCATGGGGAACGCGCCGATCATCATGGCCGGGATGATGGCGAAGTATTTGGCCACGTCGTTGGCGATGCTGAAGGTGGTCAGCGCGCCGCGCGTCATGAGCATCTGCTTGCCCGTCTCCACGATCTCAATCAGCTTGGTGGGATTCGAATCCAGGTCCACCATGTTGCCCGCCTCCTTGGCGGCCTGCGTGCCCGTATTCATCGCCACGCCCACGTCGGCCTGCGCCAGCGCGGGCGCATCGTTCGTGCCGTCGCCCGTCATGGCCACCAGGTGCCCGGCGGCCTGCTCCCTGCGGATGAGCGCCATTTTGTCCTCGGGTTTCGCCTCGGCCAGATAGTCGTCCACACCCGCCTCGGCGGCAATCGCCGCGGCCGTAAGCGGGTTGTCGCCGGTGATCATCACCGTTTTGATGCCCATGGCGCGGAACCGTTCAAAGCGGTCGCGCAGGCCGCCCTTCACAATGTCCTTCAGGTAGACCACGCCGAGCACGCGCTCCTGGCTGGCCACAACCAGCGGCGTGCCGCCCGCGCGCGACACCGCCCCCACCGCGTCGTCCACTTCTTTCGGAAAGGTCCCGCCCGAAAAGGCGCGCACGGCCTCGGCCGCGCCCTTGCGGATGCGCGCGCCGTCGATGTCCACGCCGCTCATGCGCGTCTGCGCCGTGAATGAAATGAATTCGGCGTGCGGCATTTCGGTGATGGACCGGCCGCGCAGTCCGTACTGCTTGGCGAGCACCACGATGCTGCGTCCCTCCGGTGTTTCATCGGCCAGGGAGGCCAACTGCGCCGCGTCGGCCAGTTCCTCCGGCGTCACCCCCGCGGCGGGAATGAACTGCGTCGCCTCGCGGTTGCCCAGCGTGATCGTGCCCGTCTTGTCCAGCAG
>CAZOMH010000567.1:0-3469 GCA_964580415.1 uncultured Nitrospirales bacterium | reverse complement strand
CGGCCATAAGCGTCAGCCCGCGCACGTCAAAAGCGCGGATGTCCCGCGCCTTCTTGTCCGCGGCCAGTTCGGCCACCTGCATCACCTTCGCCAGGATGGCGTCGTCGATGCGGCCCTTCTTCTTTTTGGCTTCCGCCATGCTAATTCTCCGGCGCCGAAAGTTCCCGGCGCAGCAAATCATTGAGCAGGGCCGGATTGGCCTTGCCCTGGGTGGCCCGCATTGCCTGGCCCACAAGGAACCCGAACACCTTGTCTTTGCCGGACCGGAACTGCTCCACCTGTGTCGGGTTCTCGGCCAGCACCCTCCGGATAATGGCCTCGATCTCGCCGGTGTCCGTGATCTGGCTCAGGCCCTTTTCCTTCACAATGTCCTGCGGGGACTTGCCCGTCTCAAACATCTCGCCGATGATGTCCTTCGCCATCTTGCCGTTGATTGCGCCGGACTCGATAAGCCCGATGAGCGCCGCAAGTTCCTTCGGCGTCACGCGGCAGTCCGTGATTTCCTGCTTCGCCGCCGAAAGCAGCGCCTGCAGCTCCACCATCAGCCAGTTTGCCGCCTTCTTCGCGTCCGCGCCCGCCGCCACCACCTGCTCGTAATAATCCGCCGTGTCCCGCGAAAGGGTGATCACGTTCGCGTCATAGGCGGACAGGCCGTACTGCGCCTGGGTCCGCGCCCGCCTTGCGGCGGGCAGTTCGGGCAGCGATTCGCGGACGCGCTGCTCCCAGGCCTCGTCCACCACGATGGGCACCAGGTCGGGTTCGGGGAAATAGCGGTAGTCGTGCGCCGACTCCTTGAGCCGCTGCAGAACGGTGATGCCCCGGTCCGCGTCCCAGCCCCGCGTTTCCTGCACCACCCTGCCGCCCGAATTGATCAGCTTGATGTGCCGCGCAATTTCGAACTCGATGGCCTTGAACACGCCCGAGAAGGACGCGACGTTCTTGACCTCGGTCTTGGTGCCGAACTTTTCCTGGCCCACGGGCCGCACGCTGATGTTCGCCTCGGCCCGCAGCGATCCCTCTTCCATGTTGCAGTCGCTCACGTCGAGGTACTGCAGAAGCTGCTTGAGCGCCGTCAGGTAGGCAAAGGCCTCCTTGGCGCTGCGGATGTCCGGCTCGGTCACGATCTCCAGCAGCGCAAGGCCGCTGCGGTTGAAATCAACACCGCTCTGGCCGCCGCCGATGGTGTGCGTGTTGCGGGCTGTGTCCTCTTCGATGTGCGCCCGCGTGATGCCGATCCGCTTCGTCTGGCCGTCCACCTCGATCTCGATCCAGCCGTTCTGGCACAAAGGCAGGTCGTACTGGCTGATCTGGTAGTTCTTGGGCATGTCCGGATAGAAATAGTTCTTCCGGTCCAGCTTGGACCAGCGCGAGATCGTGCAGTTCAGTGCCAGACCCACGGCCACCGACTTGTTCACCATGTCCACGTTGAGCACCGGCAGCACGCCCGGCATGCCCAGGCACACGGGACACACGTTCGTGTTCGGCGCCGCGTGGAAGTTGGCGCTGCAGCCGCAGAACACCTTCGACTTGCTGTTGATCTCGACATGGACCTCCATGCCGACGACTGCTTCGAATTCCATGTGCGCTTCCTCAGGCAATGGGCGGTTCGCCCAGGGTTGTGCCGCTGGTCTGTTCGTAACAGTGGGCCGCCCGCAGCAGGGTCTCCTCGCCGAAGGGCCGCCCGATCATCTGGAGCCCCGCGGGCAGGCCCGACGCCGTCAGACCGCAGGGAATCGATATGCCCGGCAGCGTCGCAAGGTTCACCGAAATCGTGTAGATGTCGGCAAGATACATTTCAAGGGGGTTTTCCGTTTTCGCGCCGAATTCAAAGGTCGGAATCGGCGACGTCGGCCCCATCACGAAGTCGCATTTTTCAAACGCGTCGTCAAAGTCCTTCTTGATCAGCCGCCGCACCTTCTGCGCCTTCAGGTAATACGCGTCGTAGTACCCGCTCGAAAGCACGTAGGTGCCCAGCATGATCCGCCGCCGCACCTCGGGGCCGAAAGCCTCCGACTTGCTCAGCACGTACATTTCCTCGACCGTCTTCGCGCTTGGATTGCGGTAGCCGTAGCGCACGCCGTCGAAGCGCGCCAGGTTGGCGCTCGCCTCGGCCGTGCAGATGATGTAGTACGTCGCAATCGCGTAGTCCGTGTGCGGCAGCGACACCGGCACGATCTCCGCGCCGCCCCTGCGGAACACGTCCACCGCCGCCTCCACCTTCTCGCGCATCTCGGCGTTGAGCGCCTCGGTGAAATACTCCTTCGGCAGGCCCACGCGCAGCCCCTTCACGTCCCCCGTCAGCGCCTTCATGAAATCCGGCACCGGCAGGTCCGCCGATGTCGCGTCGCGCGGGTCGCGCCCGCACAGCGTGTTCAGCGACAGCGCCGCGTCCTCCACGTTCTTCGTCAGCGGGCCAATCTGGTCCAGCGAGGAGGCAAACGCCACCAGCCCGTAGCGCGACACCCGCCCGTAGGTCGGCTTGATGCCCACGCAGCCGCACAGCGCCGCCGGCTGGCGGATGGAGCCGCCCGTGTCGCTGCCCAGCGCCATCGCGCACTCGTCCGCGCTGATCGCCGCCGCCGATCCGCCGCTCGAACCGCCCGGAACGCACTTCAGGTTCCACGGGTTCTTGGTCGTCTTGATCGTGCTGCGCTCGGTCGACGAGCCCATCGCGAACTCGTCCATGTTCACTTTGCCGAGGAAAACCGCGCCCGCAGCGTCCAGCTTTTCAATGATCGTCGCGTCGTAGGGGCTGCGGAAGTTTTCCAGAATCTTCGACGCGCAGGTTGTCTTGCCCGTCCGCGTGCAGATGAGCTCCTTCACGCCGACCGGCACGCCCGCCATCGGGCCTGGGTCGACGCCCTGCTTCACCTTCGCGTCCACCACGGCCGCCTGCGCCAGCGCCTCATCCGTCCAAATCTGCGTGAACGCGTCCACCTTCGGGTCGACCTCGGCGATGCGCGCCAGATGCGCCTCCGTCACCGCCACGGCCGTCACCGCGCCCGAACGCACCGCATCCCGGATTTCCCGGGCCGTTTTTTTGTACAGGGGCATGGTCATGATGAGCCACCCTCCAGAATCTGCGTACCGCAGGCGTCCCGCCTGCCACTGTCAACCGGGTGCGTACCGCAGGCGTCTCGCCTGCCAATGTCAACCGGGTGCATGGTCATGACGCGCCGCCCTCCAGAATTCGGGGCACAATGAAGTATTCCCCGTCATGCACCGGCGCGTTCATCAGCGCCTCCTCGCGCGGCAGCGACGGCTCCACCACGTCCTGGCGGAACACATTCGTCATTTCCATTGCATGCATCATCGGTTCCACATTCGACGTGTCCAGTTCGTTCAACTGGTCCATATACGCCAGAATATCGCCCATTTCCCGGACCAACCGCTCCTTGGCGGC
The DNA here is from genome assembly GCA_964580415.1 of uncultured Nitrospirales bacterium. Taxonomy (GTDB): domain Bacteria; phylum Hydrogenedentota; class Hydrogenedentia; order Hydrogenedentales; family CAITNO01; genus CAITNO01. The sequence continues at coordinate 66 of CAZOMH010000567.1, read as the reverse complement.
CTCATCCAGGCGCAACTGGGCCAATCCGGCCACATACTCCACGTCCTGCTTGGTAATCTTGCTCAT
>CAZOMH010000566.1:0-3470 GCA_964580415.1 uncultured Nitrospirales bacterium | reverse complement strand
CTCTACTGTTGACAGTGTCAGGACGGACGGTTCGTAGGCCACATCCATCTGGACACCGCCAATCAAGGTGCTTGACCCGTCGCTGGAAAGGGAAACGGGCACCTCCACGGCGGTGTCACCGGCCTTGGCGTTTTCCACGTTGGCCACCGTCAGTGTTGCCGCATACCCGCTTCCAACCGCCGACAGCAGGACCAAAGAGAGCGCCCAGCCGGCACGTTCCGCGAAACCTGGCAGTGCGCCAATTACGCGGCCATTGTGGAATGTCCATGCGCGCATGGCTAGCCTCTCCTGACCGCCCATGCACAAAACAGCAAAACCAGCACCGCGAGACCTCCCGCGCAGAGGACAAAGACGCCCGGATTCGGCAACCCGCCCATCCTGAGGGCGCCGGCAGATGCCTGCGGGGACGTAATCTCCGGGAGCGGCGGAGAGATCGCAACCGTTGCCGCAAGATGCGTTCGGTCCAAATGGCTGCCGGAACGGGCAACAGGCGACAGCCGCGCGGAACGTCCGCCGGCAGACACCCCTTCGGCATTCTGGTGGGCGGCCAAAGCATCATGGGATTGCGGATCACCCCGGCGTCCGTTGAAAATAGACGCTTTGGCCGCCCTGACGGGACTTGCCGAAAGTGCGTCCCCGGCACCCTGCCGGGACGCAGTGTCGTCACTGGAAATCTGCGGAATCTCACGCACGCCGTCTTGCGGGTTTCCCCGCGCCGGCATGCGTGCCCCAACCACCGATGCACCCGCACCGGCCGCATTTCGCGGACTGACCCCGTCCGAGGTTCCCAGTGCCGATTCCAGCGCCGGGGTACTCCCGGTTGCGCGGGTACCGGTCGAAGTGTTTCCGGCAATGTTCTGCGAGGATGCCGATGCGCCGACAGAACTGGTCTTGCTGTTGGATTCGGTTGCCGTGGCCGCCGAAACCTCGGATACTGCGGCGGAGACATCCAACCCTTCGACATTCTCGCCCGAAGGTCCCGACGCCACCACTTCGTCGAGTGCGGCGCCGTCGGAAAAAGAAGAAGTCGAGGCCGTCTTGTCCATCCGTTCAAAGTGCAGGGTGACAACGGTTCCCGAACCAATCGCGTCCTGATTGATCCCGGCAACAACGACGCGCACCGTTCCCGGGTCCGTTTCACTGACCGCGGCATCTTTTCCCGCCCCGGCGGCGGCCCCGCCCGACGCGGCGTCGGCAAAACCATACTGGCTGCTGTCATAATGCAGGTCGAACTGGAGCGCGGCAACATCCTGGTCGGAATCGGGAGTGACGTTGACCGACACATCCAGCCCGCCGTCCGATGTGGCCACGGGCGTGCCCATCACAATCGTGCCTGCCTGGACGGCAGAAACGACCAGCAGCAGCCCGAACATGGCCCAGGCAAACATCAGAACCTGTCCGTTTTTCAGAAACCGAAGCATTTAATTACCCTGACCGCGCGGGCTTACCCGCCGGAGCGGACACAGGAAACGTCCTGCGCCCTCACCAGCAAGTCTACCACGTGTCCGGAACCGTCATTTCAACCGTGCCTGTCCGCAGCGCAGTGCGCCACAGACCTTTTTCGGGAGTTTCTCAGGTTTCTTCTTCCGCGGCCATGCCGCCGCCAAACAAGCAGGACCACCGCACAAGCGGCGGCCAGACATCCCAACAGCAGCATTGACGCGGCTATGGGAACTGCCTGAAAAGAGCCCGGCCCGGTATCCGGCGGGGAGACTGGGCCATTTTGCGCTTCGCCGCCAGTCCGGACCGGCACTTCGGAGCCGTTTGGATCCGCCAGCACCGCATTTCCGACATGCACCGCAGATGCCGCGGCAGCGGCATCGCCCGATATGCTGAAGTTGAGCCTGGCGACTTCGCCGCCGGCAATCGCGTCGGCATTGAGTCCCACCACGAGCACACGAATTCTACCGGGTGAAGTCTTTGAGAAACTGATTTGCTTGCGGGCAGCTTTGGCCGCAGCCCCTTCCAGGACGCCCCCGGAGGGGGCCGGCATCAGCAAAGCCGGGTCGTACTCGACATCAAACTGGATTGCCGCCACGGCACAGCCCGTCGGCGCGGAAAACACGACGGGAAGGGTGAGTGAACCGCCGTCCGGCTGTGCGGCGGCGGTTTGCACTGTCAGCGTGGCCGTCGCGCCAAAGGCGCCGGACAGCGGCATCAGGAGCAAAACGACCGCCATGGCCCAACCAACCCCGCCCAACCGGGCACTCCGCCGGGGCGTGGGAGACAGCCCCGAAGACACTGTCTCCCACACCGACGTTCCTGGCCGTCGAAAACAGCCTGGCACAGCCGCAAACAGCGGAGCTGCGTCCAGATGTCTCATGGCCGGATTGTTCATGAAGCGGCCGTACCGTCAGTCGCGGCACCCAGAGAGACGACGAAGTTCACCGGCGCTCCGGGCGGCGCCATGGTGCCGGCGGGCGGGAACTGCCTGATGATCAGGCCCTGCGCCACTGTCGCATCATGCAGTTGAGCCACCATCCCCACCACAAACCCGGCCGAAGTGACGGCTGTTTGGGCATCGGCCTGCGCCAGGCCGACGATGTTGGGAACGGCAACCGGCTCAGGGGCGGAACCCGCGGAAACCACGACGAACACGGGCGTATTCACCGCAACAACCTTGTCCGCCGACGGCTTCTGAACCATGACCTGGTCCACGGGCACGGTGTCACTGTATGCGCGGCCCACTGCCCCGAGCGGGAAACCGGCGGCCGCAATCGCGGCCTTTGCGTCGTCCAACGTCATGCCGACCACACTGGGAACAGTGGCGGTCTGCATTTCCGTCTCTCCTTCAGAAGAGGGCTCGCCTTCACCCTCGCCCCGGGACGACGGACGGTGCTGAAGGAAGTCAGGGATGCCGTTGCCGTCGGCGTCCTGTGAAGAAGGAATTGGGTGATTGCCCACGAGATCCCTGATATTGTCCGGAAGACCGTCTCCGCTCGAATCGGTGAGCCGGGTAATGTGCAGTCCGTCCAGCCATTCCGGAAGGCGCTGCTCAATGACACTCATGGCGAGACTCAGAATCGTGTCGGACTGCGCCGAGAACCCATTCTGGTCGAGCCAGGACTTCAGACCGTCGCGCAAACAAGAAAGGAACGGCTTCAGGAAATCGGGAACACCGTGCTGCCCGGTATCCACCAGACTAACTTCCGTGATGTCGTAGAGATGCGTGCTGACGCAGGTCTGAATCAGGCTGGCAAGGGCGACCGTGTCAAGACAGACCTGGGAGGAAAACTGGGGCAAACTTGGCCCCCCGGGGCCGCCCAAAATGGGACTTTCGCCTTCACCCTCGGTCGTTGAACCGCAACCCAAGCCCGGAAGCGCGGCGACACGCTGGAGCAGTTTGTCCAGAAAGTCGGGAATCCCGTTGCCGTCCGCGTCAACCAGGAATTCCTGGTTGTTGATGCGCCCGAGCAGTTCCCGAATGTCCGTGGCGACGCTGATGACCGAACCAAAGGTCAGCGTGCCAA
>CAZOMH010000565.1:0-3484 GCA_964580415.1 uncultured Nitrospirales bacterium | reverse complement strand
GGGTTTGAAAGCGACGACATCCAGGCCACGCTTGCGGAACAGGCACTCAAAGCCGGTTGGGAGGTTGTGATCATGTCCACCGACAAGGACATGCTGCAGCTGATACGCCCCGGCCTGACCGTGTGGCGCGAAAATCCCAAGGGCGGCCCCGGCGAGTGGACCACCCATGACGTGGCCAAAACCGGAAACATCGAGCGCAACGTGTTCTATGACATGGACGGGGACGGTGTGGACGAGGTGATGCCGGTCACCAAGCCCGTGTATATCTTCAAGTTGAAGCGCGATGCCGGTGGCAAGGGCACGGGCGAGTTCGAACAGTTCACGATAGAGACGGACGGCGGCGGCGGCCACGGGTTTGGCTGCGGGGACGTGAACGGCGACGGCCATCCTGACATGATCTTCAGTGGCGGCTGGCTCGAGGCACCCGCGAACACCTACGACACAAAGGCCTGGAAATGGCACCCCGAGTTCAATCTGGGCTCCGCCAGCGTGCCCGTGCTGGTCTATGATGTCAACAAGGACGGAAAGAACGACCTGATCGTCGGTGAGGCGCACAACTACGGCCTCTTCTGGATGGAACAGGGCGCGGACCCACAAGGCGCACGCACTTGGATCAAACATGAGATTGAGACGGACCGGTCCCAGTTTCACGACCTGCAACTGCACGACATCGACAACGACGGTGAGGTCGAACTGGTGACGGGCAAGCGCTTTTGGGCGCACAACGGTCACGATCCAGGCGACCGCGACCCGCTTGGCGTATATTATTATAAGATAAACAAGGGTGCCTTCGCCCGCACCACCATAGACTTCGGTCCTGCCGCCACGAACAGCGGTGTGGGAATCTACTTCTGGGTTGATGATGTTAATGGGGATGGCTGGAAGGATATTGTTGCACCCGGAAAACAAGGATTATACCTCTTCGTGAACCGCGGCAAAGGGGTCAAGTAGTTACAGTAGAAGGGTTTAATGCGATTACGGGGTGCAACACGCGAGTGCGGTTTGCGCCCCGTATGTTTGTTTGCCAGGCTGGATGGACAAAGCGCCGGAAAGGAACCCGTGGGCGGGAAGTTGCATTCATGTGGTTGCGTGTGCAATAATTAGGAAAGCAAACGATTTGTTCGGCAAACCATGAATGGGCTGTATTGTGACAGAAGCTGAGAAACTGGAACTTGCTCGTGTAATTAGTGAAACGGGGCTTGCTCTCCGAAGGAATTTCTACAGGTGTGTCTTTGCGGGTGGGGACGATGAGTGTTTGCCACCATTGACTCCGTCGCAGGTTGAGATGATTGTTGCAATTCACTCCCAGGGCAGCATGACAGTCAAACAGCTCGCCCAAGTCCTGTGCGTGAAGGCACCTTCAGTTTCAACGCGCGTTGAGCGGCTGGTGGAGATGGGTATGCTGACGCGGGAGGAGAATCCTGCGGACCGCCGCGAGGTGCTGGTGCGGATATCCCCCAAAGAGAGTGCGTTTATAGGGGAATTGGAGCGGCGGAATTTTCGGGCCGGTGTGGCTCTTATCGAGAAGATGGGCTCAAAGTATGCGCGCCAGTGGCAGGGAGTCTGCAGGCGTATAGATGAAGTTTTGGGCGTAGGTGAAGCGACCGCGGGCGGCAAGCCAACGTCGGCGGCGCATGAAATACCTTGAAAACGAAGCAAATAGGAAAACACAGGACATGAGACCAAGAAAAGCGATATGGGTAAGCATAGTTTTAACGGCACTTGGGGTTTGCGCGGCGACACTGGCAGGTTTGCCCACAGCGGTTGCGGCGGATGCGCCCAAGGGCGCTCCCGGGGGCGCCCCTCCCCCGCCGGAGGTGGGTACCATTAGCGTGGCCACGGAAAAGGTGGTGCTGACTACCGAACTTCCGGGCCGCACCTCCGGCTATCTTGTGTCGGAGATTCGTCCACAGGTCAGTGGGCTGATCCAGAAACGGCTTTTTGCCGAAGGATCGGATGTGAAGACCGGTGATGTGCTCTACCAGATAGATCCGGCACCCTACCAGGCCGCCTATGACAGTGCCGCGGCGGGCCTTGAGACCGCGAAAAAGGTCGCTGACCGGGCGCGCGCGGCCCTTTCCGCCAGTGTTGCGGCCATTGCACAGCAAAAGGCCACCCTGTCGCTGGCGAAGACGGACTATGATCGCGCGGAGGATCTCTTCAAGGATAAGGCAGTGTCTGCCGCCGAGCGGGATCACGCCGCGACGAATCTCGAAGTCGCGACGGCCACACTGCACGCGGTTGAGGCGCAGGTGGATAGTGACCGTGCCGCGATTGCGGCCGCGGAGGCGGGCATCAGCCAGGCGCAGGCGGGGGTGCAATCGGCCCAAATCAATCTGGGTTACACGAAGATAGTCGCCCCGATTTCGGGTCGTATCGGACGGTCCAGCGTGACCGACGGCGCCATCGTGACGGGGTATCAGCCGGTGCCCCTGGCGACCATACAGTCGCTTGACCCCATTTATGTGGACGTTACCCAATCCACAGCCGAGTTGGCGCGTCTCCGGGAGGGGATCAAAAAAGGGGGCGTGACGTCGGGTGCCGATGAACAAAAGAGTGTCAAGTTAAGCCTGCAAAACGGCGAGATTTACCCGCAGGAGGGCACGCTGGGGTTCAGGGATGTGACCGTCGATCCGACGACGGGCTCGGTGATTCTTCGCATTACGGTGCCCAATCCCGAAGGTGTGCTGCTCCCCGGCATGTTTGTCCGGGCCACCCTTGAGCAGGGCGTTCTGGAACAGGCCATCCTGGTCCCGCAGCAGGCTGTTTCACGCGATGTCAAGGGCGCTCCGGTGGCCATGCTGGTCAATGGCGAAGGCAAAGTTGTTCCAAAGCCGCTCACCGTGGATCGCACCGTCGGCAGCAATTGGCTTGTCACCTCCGGTCTTGAGGTGGGCGATCACGTGATTGTCGAGGGCCTGATCAAGGTACGTCCCGGCATGCCGGTGAAGGAGGTTCCGTTTACGGCGGAACAGGCAAAGACCGCCGCTCCCGGAAATGCCGCGGAAGCGGCCCAGAAATAGAAACAACGGAGCACCATCATGCTATCAAGATTTTTCCTGAAACGGCCGGTTTTCGCCTGGGTTGTAGCCATCGTCATGATGGTGCTGGGCGGGTTGGCCATTTACAACCTGCCCATCTCACAGTATCCGCCGATCGCGCCTCCGTCCATCGCCATTGACTCCTTTTACGCCGGGGCCTCGGCGGAGACGGTGGAAAACAGCGTGACCCAGATCATCGAGCAGAAGATGACGGGCTTTGACGACATGCTGTACATCTCCGGCACAAGCGATTCGTCCGGAGGTTCCCGTCTCGAATTGACATTCAAGCCGGGAACCGACCCGGATCTTGCCTGGGCCAAGGTGCAAAACAAGGTTCAATCCGCCATGACAAACCTTCCCGATGTGGTGGAGAGCCAGGGTGTACAGGTCTCCAAGTCCACCCGGAACTATCTTTTGTTCGTAGGCCTGGTTTCGGAAGACGG
>CAZOMH010000564.1:0-3486 GCA_964580415.1 uncultured Nitrospirales bacterium | reverse complement strand
GAATTCGCCATGGCGATGTATTTCCCGGGATAGACTGGGAGCGCCGGCATCCCTGCCGGCTTGCGAAACCATACAAGACACAGCCGGCAGGGATGCCAGCGCTTCCAGTAAGAACCGCCCGATCCGGGGTGCCGGATCGGGCGGATGGTTTCCCGTCTGTGTCTGGGAATTAGGCTTTGTGCGGGGCTTTGAGGCTCCAGCCGTTCGCGTATTCGCGATACGCCCAGTTGTTGGCAATCTTGACCGCCTCGGCGTCGCCGCCGGTGAACTTTTGCGTGTCGGCATCCCAGTTGAGGGTTGTGCCGCCGAAGGTCGGGGCCTCATCGGGCAGGCTCGCGCCGGTGCCGTCAAACTTGGCGCCGGAGGCGAACTGCGCGCCGGCCACGTAGGCGCAGGTGCCGATGTGGCACACGCGCGTGGTGTTGAACAGCACGTCGATCGGCGAGTCGAGTTTCGCGCCTGTCTTGATCGCGTCGGCGAAGTTCTGCCAGTGCGGGGTGTTGAGCGCGGTTTCCGCGTTCGGGTCGGACGGCAGAATTTCCTGCTTCTCGCAGGGGGCGTCTTTGCTCTGGTTCTGCGGCGACGGCCACACCTTGAGGCCAAGGCGGTCGACGCGCAGCACGCCCCTGGTGCCGTAGAACACGATGCCGTGGTCGCACTGGGTGCCGTCGATGACCTGGGGGTTCCATACGCGGTTGGAGAAGCTGAGCACGAACTTGTCGAAGCGCCAGTTCACATCGAGCGTGTCGGGCGTGGTGCGGCTGTCCTTGATGAGGAACTTGCCGCCCGAAGCGGTGACGCTCTTGGGCTGGAGGTCGTCGCCCATGGCCATCATGACGATGTCGATCAGGTGGGCGCCCCAGTCGGTGATCTTGCCGCCCGAATAGTCCAAGTACCAGCGGAAGTTGTAAATCCAACGGTTCTTGTTGAACGGACGGTGCGCGACCCAGCCCTGGTGGAAGTCCCAGTCCACGCCGGCGAACTGCGGGTTGTCGATGTTCGTGTCGCCCATGCCGATGCCGCCGATGTCGGTGTTGTCATGCGAGAAGGTCTCGACCTTGGCCACGTCGCCGATGTAGCCGCTCTTGACCAGTTCAACGGCCTTCTTGAAATGCTCGCCGCTGCGCTGCATGTTGCCGCCCTGGAAGATGGTCTTGTTCTTCTTGACCGTGTCCAGCATGGCGTGCGCCTCGGCGATGGTCGTGCTCAGCGGTTTTTCGCAGTACACGAACTTGCCCGCCTCGGAGGCGTACAGCGTGGTCAGGCAGTGCCAGTGATCCGGCGTCGCGATGACAACCGCGTCGATGTCCTTGTTGTCAATGATTTCGCGGAAATCATGGTGCTTGGTGGCGTTCGGGAATTTCTGGCCCGCGAGCTGCGCGGCGCGCTCCAGATTTTTCGGGAACAGGTCGCACAGTGCCGTCACGGCGAAATTGTCGTTCTGCACGGCGAACTTGAGGTCCGCCCGGCCCATGCCGCCCGTGCCGATGTGGCCGGTGCGAATCTTTTCATTTGCGCCCAGCACCGTTGAGGGCAGGATCGACTTGTACACGCTGGCGTCCGCCTGCTTGGCCGCGCCCGCCACGACCGCGGCGCCGGCCGCCGCCGTGATGAAATCCCTGCGGCTCAGGCCGCCCTGCTTGCCGTCCATCTGCTCTGCCATGGTTAATTTCTCCTGAACGTGTTGGTTTTTGCCCGTTTCCGGGCGGGGCCGGAAAACCGGGACAGTGTAGCCCATGAGCGGCCCTGTTTCAAAAGACCCGCCGCGGGAGAAATCCGTTTCACCCGGACACGGCCATTTGGCGAGTTTCAGCTTTGGTACGGCGTTCCGAACGGTGCTGCGTTGCGGGTGGATTCCAGCAGGCACCTTTGTCTGTTGTTGCCGGAAACCGCGTCTGTAACGTATTTCTACAAGCAGTTACGATGACGTCACTTGAGAGGCGATTGCCTGAAAACAAAGATGATCGAGCGGTTGACCGTGGAAAACTTCGCCGGCATGAAACACGTTGTGCCTGACATCGGAAAAATAAACCTCCTAATCGGTCCTCAAGCCACAGGCAAGGGTGTCTGCGCCAAGCTCCTGTATTCTTTCAAGAATTTCGACAGACAACTCGTTCAAGCTGTTGTTGACGGAAAATCCCCGGAGGAACTTAATGCGCAACTCGTGATTGCCTTTCGGGACTACTTTCCCCAGGATTCATGGCCCTCGGGTTGCTTCAATGTACAGTACACAGTGAACGGATTGTCGTTTAAAACAAGCCGAACTTCGGGGGCCAAGGCGTCCCTGAGACTCCAGTGCCCCGCTGAATTTGGCAGTTTGCACAAAACGCTTCTCGGCAGCCTGGGAGAGGGGAGGACGGGTGAGGGCGAGGACGGGAACGATGCGGAAAGGCGTCTTTTTCAGACGTTTCTCGAAACGGAAAAAGGTGGTCAGGGCCAGGATGGGCACCGACCGGCCCGTCAATCAGTACTTTGTCCCGGCTGGCCGGTCATTTTTCCCGGTGCTTCAAAAGAGCATCTTCTCCGTTTTGGCGGGCGACAGCATTGGTGTCCCGGTTCCTTTTCTGCTTTCCTTTGGCGCTCTGTATGAACGCGCCAGAAGTCTCAGTACCCGGGCGCAATTCAACGCCGCGTCCCCGAGGGCAGGCGGTGATTCCGATATCCTTGAGCGGCTGATTAGAGAGATTCCCGGGGGGCGGTATGTGCGTGAAGGAGACGAGGATGTTCTTGTCTTTCACGACGGCCGAAGGGTTCGGGTGACAAATGCGTCTTCCGGCCAGCAAGAGGCTCTTCCCCTGGCGTTAATACTCCGGTACTTGTCGGTTCGTTTTCAAGGGGGCGGAGTCGCCCTTTACATTGAAGAACCGGAAGCCCATCTTTTTCCGAAGTCGCAACGCAGCATGGTTGAGCTTTTGGCCACCCTCTACAACATGTCGCGGAACGAGGCGCTGCAATTCATTGTCACGACCCACAGTCCATACATACTGACGGCCTTCAACGACCTGATATGCCGGCGCTTTGGCGCAAGAGCTGGATACAAAGAAGGAATTGGGGGACCTGAACAAGATTGTGCCTTCGCAATGGATACTGTCCCCTCCTGATTTCAGGGCCTATTCCCTGACTGACGGAGAGGCGCACAACCTGATGGACAAAAGAACAGGACTGATCGCAGGAGACATCATCGATCAAGTGTCGGACGACCCGGCGGCGGATTTTGACAAACTGCCTGAGATCATGTGAGCATGCGAAACTTTGGTTCCTGCGAGACAAGAATCGGCGATTATGAAATCGTCTGCCAGGAAAAGGGGGCCTTTATCCATCTCATAAACCCGGCACGGAACGAGACTCGCAGGATATTGGTGGACAACTGTGCCATTAACCCGGATATCTCACCACCCGCTGTAGTGCGCCCACAACTCTTTGCAGGGCAAATTTTTGCCAAGATCAGCGCAGGACGAACTGTTGTTGCACGCCAAACGTGGCGGC
>CAZOMH010000563.1:0-3487 GCA_964580415.1 uncultured Nitrospirales bacterium | reverse complement strand
GGTTCCAGACGGTGGCGGCCAGCGCGTCGATTTCCTCGCAGGTGTTGTAGAACGCGAGCGACGGGCGCACGGTGCTCTCCAGGCCGAAACGGCGCAGGATGGGCTGTGCGCAGTGATGGCCGGAACGCACCGCGATGCCTTCACGGCTGAGCGCCTTGCCCACCTCTTCGGTGCTGAATCCGTCCAGCACGAAGGACAGCACGCTGGCCTTCTCCCGTGCCGTGCCGATCAGGTGCAGGCCCGGAATACGCTGGAGCGCCTCGATGCCGTAGAGCAGCAGGTTGTGTTCGTAGCGCGCGATGTTCGCCATGCCGAGGCGGTTGATATAGTCAATCGCCGCGCCCAAGCCGACGGCGTCGGCGATGTTTCCGGTGCCCGCCTCAAACCGGGCCGGGGCCGCCTGGTAGACCGTCTTCTCGAAGGTCACGTCGGCGATCATGTTGCCGCCGCCCTGCCAGGGCGGTGTCTCCGCGAGCACTTCGGGCTTGCCGTAGACCACGCCGATGCCGGTGGGACCGAAGACCTTGTGCCCCGAAAACACATAGAAGTCGGGGTTCAGGGCCTGCACGTCCACGGGCATGTGCGAGACCGCCTGCGCACCGTCGACCAGCACCCTCGCGCCGTGGCGGTGGGCGATGGCGACCATCTCCGCAACGGGCGTGACCGTGCCGAGCGCGTTGGACACGTGCGCCAGAGACACGAACCGCGTCCGCGGCGTGAACAGCGCCTCGTACTGGTCGAGCAGGATTTGGCCGCGGTCGTCCACCGGGGCGACGCGCAGGCGCGCGCCTTTCTCGGCGGCCAACTGCTGCCAGGGGACGATGTTCGCATGATGCTCCAGCCAGGTGACAATGATCTCGTCGCCCTGTTGAACATTGCGACGTCCCCAACTTTGCGCGACGAGGTTGATGCCTTCGGTGGCGCCGCGCACGAAGATGATGTCGCTCGACGACGAGGCGTTCAGGAACTTGGCAACCTTGTCGCGCGCGGCCTCGTAGGCATCGGTGGACCGCGCCGCCAAATCGTGGGCCGCGCGGTGTACGTTGGAGTTTTCATGCTCATAGAAAAACGCCAAACGGTCAATAACCGTCCGGGGTTTCTGCGTCGTGGCGGCGTTGTCGAGCCAGATCAGCGGCTTGCCGCCGCTGACCCGTTCCTGCAGGATGGGGAAGTCCCGACGGACCGCACCCAGGTCAAAGGGCGCGGCGACGGCACCGGTGATCGGGCCCGCCGCCGATGACGCCGACAGCGGCTCCAGGGACCGCACACTGTCGATGAAACCGTAGTCCGCGGGACGGCCACGCTGGATATCGTGGGCAACAACGCCGGAAACCTGCGGTGCCGACGCCTCGGCGGGTTTTGGGAAGTCAACCGTCGGGAGCGTGCCGGGCAGCGGCGCTGGAGTGCTCGCTTGCGTTTCCGCGGGAAACTTGACCGTCTCCAGGGCAGGTGCCGCAGGAATGGCGGCGGTAGGCACCGCACCATAGAGGGACCGCGCCTCGTCGACAAACCCGAAGGACGGGACGGCGGAAAAGTCACCCGCTGATATCCCGCCTGGAACACCGTACGCCTTGGTGTCCGGTACGCCCGAAAGCGAGGAAGGCAGCGCGGCCAGTTCCGGCTCCGACACGGTGCCCACTCCCGGCAGCGCCACATCGGCCGGGGCCGGGGTCACCGGGACCGGCGATATTACCGGCGCGATGGACGCTGCACCCGGTTGTGACGGCAACACCGCTACATCTTCCGGCGGCGAGGGAACAGTGCCCCCCGTCGGGTCCGCAACCGGGACCGACGTGAAGAACTCGTTGGCCAACCGGGCGAGCGCGGCCGGATCGGGAAAACCCGCCTCGATCGCGCTCAACGCGCTCAACTGGTCCAGATCGGGCAGCGACTCCGGCGTGAACGCCTGTGCGGCCTTGTCCAGGTTACTTGTAGTCATAGTAGTTGCCAACATCGACCTGCTCAAGTGCGGCAATGGCGTCGTCCACCAGTATCGCGGCGGAGCAATAGAGCGAAATCAGGTAAGACCCGATGCCCTGGCCGTTGAGGCCCATGAAGCGCACGGACAGGCCCGGTGTCTGTTCGCCCGGCAGGTTCGGCTGATACAGGCCGACCACGCCCTGCTTCTTCTCGCCGACGCGCACGAGCAAAATGCTCGTCTTGCCGCCGTTGCCTGTGGGTTCCGCCTTGCCGTCCACCAGCAGCTTGTTGGTGGGGATGAGCGGGATGCCGCGCCAGGTCAGGAAAGGGGCGCCGAACAGGGTGACCGTGGGGGGCGGAACGCCGCGCCGCGTGCATTCCCTGCCGAAGGCCGCGATGGCGCGCGGATGGGCCAGGAAGAACGACGGCTCCTTCCACACCTTGGAAATGAGGTCGTCCAGATCGTCCGGTGTCGGCGGCCCTTTTCGTGTGGGAATGCGCTGCTCCCTGGGGACATTCTTGAGCAGGCCGTAGTCCGGGCTGTTGATCAGTTCGTTTTCCTGCTTCTCCTTAATGCTTTCAATGGTCAGGCGAAGCTGTTCCTGAATCTGGTCGAAAGGGCTGCTGTAGATGTCGGAAACCCGCGTATGCACGTCCAGTATGGTGCTGATGTTGTTCAGCGTGTACTCGCGCGGCTTGTCGACATAGTTCACATAGGTCCGGGACAGGGCGCGCTCGTCTTTCTGTCCGCAGCACAATTCAATCGGTTTATCCTCGGCAACACGGTTGAGACGAAAGGTTCCCGCCTCCAGCGGTTTCCAGTCCAGGAGGCGGACCAGCCACCGCGGGGTTATTGCGCCATACTGCGGCGCGGTCTTCGTGACATTGGCGAGTTGGAATGCCGCTGCATCGCCCAGGACGTGCCCTTGAATCTTGCTTTCGGCCATGACTTGTTCTCCTTTCGGTTAGAACCGGTACACCTCGTAATTCAGTATCGTATATCGGTCCCCTTTCTTGGGATAGGGGAATCCCTGAGTTGCTTTCGCGAAATATTTCGGCCCGGCATTCTACCGGGCTGGTCAAATCCTTAACGGTCTCTTTTGCGGCGATCCTTTACCCGGAATCGGCGCTTGCCCGCGGGATATCTCATCCCGGTACGACAGAAGCCACCAGGCAAGGTAACCCGTTAATGATAGCGGTTTTGCGTTCCTCCTTCAAGTTTATAGAGTAAGCAGAGCGGAATACTATATGGCAAACCGCACCTTCTCCTGCCGTGTAATGCGGATAAAATCAGTATTTCGGGACGCTGTGGTCCACCTGGTCGGACCACGCGAGAATGCCGCCCTGAAGATTAATGAGGTTTCCTGTGTAGCCCGCCGCTCGAAGCTCCGTGATGGCCTTTGCCGCGCGGCTGCCGCCCTTGCAGAAGATCACCGCATCGCGGGCCGGATCGATATCGGACATGCGGTTTACGATCTGGCCCAGTGGAATCAGTTTTTCATAGGGAAGGTTGGCGATGGCATATTCGTGCGCCTCGCGCACGTCAATGAGCTGAATGTCTCGCTGC
>CAZOMH010000562.1:0-3506 GCA_964580415.1 uncultured Nitrospirales bacterium | reverse complement strand
GGAGACAGAACGAATACGCTGCTTCCTGCAAAAGGCGCGTCCGTCAACACGCACGTACCCGTGGGATGCGCCTCCCGGAAGGCATACTATCCATGACCGTCATAAGAGGTATATCAGTATAGACTGGTCCCCTTGCCCGTGAAACACTTGCGCTGTCATGGTTTTCGTCTCAAGAGGTTGCTTCAGCGGACTTCGTCCACTTCGCAATGACGTGGTTCGATGTTCGGATTAGGGGCGTGCGGCGGTGGGTTCGGCGGTTAGTTTTGGAAGGGGGGCGCGCAGGTGCTTGTAGGCTGCGCGCATGAGGGCGTTGCTTCCGCCGAGCGTGCGGACGAACACTGCGGAAATACGGACGGTGTTGCGGGAGACTTTCACTTCACGGCCGGTGTTGAACCCGCGCCGGGTGTTGATCTTCTTCAGCGTGAGTACCGCAAGCAGCACGGGCCAGAGGCAGAAGCGGCGGATGCCCGATTGGGACGGGGGCAGGAGCAGACAGTATTCCATGGCCTTGTCGAGGCATGACGCTGCTATGGCCACGGATTCGCCGAGGGCCGATTCAAATGCGGGATCGTTCGGGTTGACGTTTTCGATGCGGTCAAGATTAAATCCGTGGCGGGCAAAAAGGTCGCGCGGCAACCAGCACAGTCCCCGGCCTCGGTCATCCCAAATGTCCTTGAGGATGTTGGTCATCTGGAGCCCCTGCCCGAAGGGGACGGACAGTTCCATCAGTTTCTGGCGTTGTGCGGCGAGACCGGGGGCGTAGGCGCAGAAAAGTTCGGTGAGCATTTCGCCGACGACACCGGCGACGTGGTAGCAGTAGGCGTTGAGTTCCGAAAGGTCGGGCAGACCGTGGGTGAAACGGCCTTCCTGGAAGCGTTCCATACCGGAACACATGATTTGAACGCACCGCGCGATGGCGGCCCGTTCGACCGGGCTGTAGCCGTTGATGAGCCGTACCGCGCGGGCGGTGTTTTTCACCAGGTCCTTCTCGCCGTCAAGCGTGTCCTTTCCCAGCAAGGGGGTCACTTTGGCGGCGAACCGGTCGGCGTCGCCTTTTCCGGCGACAACGGTCTGAAACTGCTCCAGGAAACGGTGCTTTGCGGCCGCGTCCAGCACGGCCGAGTCCTCGACGGTGTCGGCGATGCGGCAGACAAGGTAGGCGGTGCCGACCGACGCGCGCAGCGGCGGGGGCAGCAGGGGAATAGTCAGCGCGAACGTGCGCGAGACGTCCTGCAGGATTTGTTCCTGGTAGGCCATATCCGATAGGCTGTTTGGGCGGTTTGGCATGAGCCATCTTTCCCGAAGTGGTGGAACCTTTGCAAAGAACGGGGAAAGACGATAGAATAGCAAACCTGACGGAGCGCATACACACTTCCGCCCGCCGCGGGCGGGGAGCGAACACATTTCGAGGTTTACGCCGTGAAAATCATCCTTGCCAAGCCGCGCGGTTTCTGTGCGGGCGTAAAGCGGGCCGTGGGCGGCGTTCTGAACACGCTTCAGCAGTTCGGGCCGCCCGTCTACGTGCTGAACCACATCGTCCACAATGCGCATGTGGTGCAGTCGCTGCGCGACAAAGGTGTCATTTTCGTGAAGGACCTTCAGGATGTGCCGCCTTTTGCGACGCTTCTGTTCAGCGCGCACGGCGTGGCGCCGCGCCTTTGGGCCGAGGCCAAGAGCCGCTGCCTTAATGTGGTCGATGCGACCTGTCCCCTGGTGGCGCGGGTTCACAAGGAAGTGGTGCGGTTCGCCAGGAGCGGATATACAATCGTCTTCGTCGGCGATGCCGGCCATGATGAAACGGTCGCGACGGTGGGCCATGCGCCCGGGCGGATGGTCGTGCTGAACTCGGCGGACGGCGTGGACAAGCTTGACATCATCGACCCGGACCGTGTGGCCTATGTGACGCAGACCACGCTGAGCGTGGACGATTCGACAGGCATTATTGCGGCGCTGCGCCGCCGTTTCCCGAATATACATGGTCCGGAGCGGGGCAATATCTGCTACGCGACGGCGAACCGCCAGGCCGTGCTGCGCGATCTGGACGACGAGATTGACCTTGTTCTCGTTGTAGGCGACCCGGAAAGCGCCAATTCGAGCCGGCTCGCCAGTCTGGCGCGCACGGCGGGAAAGGCGGCCTATCTCATTCCCGACGCCACGGCGATCTGCAGCAAATGGATGGACGACGCGAAGACCATCCTGCTCACTTCCGGCGCCTCGGTCCCCGAGCATCTTGTCGAGGACGTGGTGGCCTATTTTCGCCGGTTGTATGACTGCGTGATCGAGGAACGTGAACTTGCCGTCGAAAACATGCAGTTTCCGTTGCCCAAAATACAGCGTTCGTGCGGGGAATAGCCCGGCGCGGCGGGGGCAAGACAGAAAATTTAGAATCCGGACAAAGAAGGCAACAAGACAAGGATAATGGTTGTCTTGCGGCTCTTCCAAAACGCCTGTGGTTTGAACGCGCGTGGCGGAGAATATTACACTGCGCGCTTGTGCCCGAGACGCGGACCCTGATCTGCACCCAACATAAGGAGCGGCTGCGGCCATGCTTCGCAACAGTTTAATCCTCGACGATGAATGGACCCTGGTGACTGATCCCGGTGATGCGGGCCGGCGGGAACGCTGGTTTGACGCACCGGAGCGAAACGGGGGCATCACCGTCCGCGTGCCTTCGGCCTGGGATATCTGGCTGCCGGACTATGACGGGGTGGCGTGGTATTTCCACAAGTTCCCGCTTGACGCCTCCTGGCAGGGTCGGCGCGCGGCGCTTCATTTCGACGCGGTCAACTATCATGCGACTGTGTGGGTGAACGGGGGATTGGCCGGGGAGCACGAGGGGGGGTACACACCTTTCTCATTCGACGTGTCCAGCCTTGTCCGCGACGGCGAGAATTTCGTGGCCGTGCGCGTGGTCGATCCCAAGCAGCCCGACGGGTTCGGCGAATTCCATCCCAAGGAACTGCCCATCGCCAAGGAGACGGGCTACTGGTCGTTTGGCGGCATTTGGGGCAGCGTCCGGCTTGAATCCACCCCTGTCGAATACTTCTCCGGCCTTTTCGTCAAGCCCGACGTGAACCGTGAGCGCGTCATGGTGGATGTGGCCGCTGTTTGCGGCGCGGAGCGCCGGATGCGTCTGTCCGTGGACGGCACCCCGTTTAACACGGAGGGCACGCCGGGCACGCTGCGGCTGGATGTGCCGGGCTGCAAGACCTGGTCACCGGAGCATCCGCGGCTGCACACACTGCGCGCGGAACTGCTGGACGAGGCTGGCGTGATCGACACGCTTTCGGTGCGTTTCGGCCTGCGCGAGTTTTCCGTCAAGGACAACCGCTTTCATCTCAACGGCCGTCCCGTCTTTGTGAAGGGCGTACTGTACCAGCCCGACTATGCGCGGTCATTGGCGGCACCCGAGTCTTTGGCGCAGGCGCGGCGCGAGATCGAACTGGCCCGCGAGGCCGGGTTCAACATGATGCGCCTGCACATCAAGCCGGCGCCGCCGGTCACGC
>CAZOMH010000561.1:0-3511 GCA_964580415.1 uncultured Nitrospirales bacterium | reverse complement strand
AGCTGTGGAAATCGCGCACGGTCCAGTCCACATAACCAACCCAGTCAACGCCTTCGCACAGGGAAACATGCATGAGTGGAACTCCTTGATCTCTTGGTGATTGTCCGCGTCACCGCGGCTGGGAAACATCTCTGAAAAAAGACAACGAATTATACAACAACCCTGCGGCGTCGGCCATTTCCGCATGAAGAACATATGCAGCCGATGAACGCAGGCATTACCGGACAACGCCACGGATGGAATTCCCGCCACCCGGGCATGGCCCCGCCGGAGACCAGCGAAGGCGCAGCCGCCGCACTCGGCATGGAACATGCGCCACTGCCCGCCGTCTCGTTCCCATGGGCACCGCCCGCCAGACTCGACACGCATTTCTCTCCGGTGCGTCCGCCGCCGCAAATCTGCCATAATATGCGTCCATTCCCGCAATTGATCCCGTTTCGGAGGCTCTATGGCAAAACTGTACACCGTCGGTCTGCTGATTGGCTCGAATATGTTTATGACCTATGCATGGTATGGTCATTTGAAGGACCTGAAGGGCAGGGCGCTGTTCTTGGCCATCATCGCAAGCTGGAGCGTGGCGTTCTTCGAATACTGCCTGCAGGTGCCCGCAAACCGCATTGGTCACGAAGTCTTCTCGCTGGGACAGCTAAAGGTCATCCAGGAGGTAATCAGTGTGGGCGTCTTTGCCGCCTTTTCGGTGGCCTACATGAAAGAGCCGCTCCGCCTCGATTTCCTCTGGGCGGGCCTTTGCCTTGTCGCCGCGGCCTACTTCATGTTCCGCGGCACCGGCACGCTGGCCAGTTGAGAACAGCATGCCACCTCGTCTCTGCGAGCCTCAGACCGCCTACGAAGGCAATTCGCTGAAGAAAGCCGGGGGCGCAAGGCAGAAACGCCTGCCTTGTGCTTCGTCTTCTCTTGGAAAGTGACTTTCTTGGCAGGAGGACGAAGTCCGACCAAGCAATCTCCTGTGCTGACATTCCAAGGGTCCCGATTTATAGACAGGGAGGACAAAAGTCGTGATAGGGCCATAGCGCCGTGGACACCACATCCCCCGCCCTTCGGGCCATCCCCCCCCCGATGGGGACTTGGGGCAGGCGCGCGGTTTGTTTGTGGTGAAATGCATCCCCAGCCGACTTATGTCCCTCGTGTCTTTATAGCGGGTAAGAGATTGCTTTGCTTTGCCGCTGAGAATGTCGCATGACCAGGAGGCGCGGTTGGTTCATGCAAACGCAGGCATGTGCGGCCATGCCCGACGCAAAGACCTGCCAATCGGACGATTGGCCCTCCCAGGCAAGGCCAGGCTTGCCGCTGTCTTTCTCCCTCCCCTTGACAAGGAGAGGGGCAGGGGTCGGGTTCTTCTGCTCTTTCGCGAAGCTGGGCTTCGCGTCGCCGGGGCATGGCCCCGGCGACCTGCGGAAGCATTGCTTCCGCAGGAAAGCGGAGGCATGGCCACCGCACTCAAATAAAGGCACCCATCCCGTTAGTCGTTCGCGTTCTACTTTCTGCCGCGAATCGCCGTCGTGGGCGATCCAAGGCCCGCAATGACGGCCCTGCCTTACCTTGTCCCCCTATCCCGCGGCCTCGCGTTCGCGGACCACCGGCGGGTTGGCCCTGAACGACTCGACGCAACGCCGCACAAGCTCGCGGGGATTCTCGTCAAAGAAGATTCTCGAACCTGTGGGCTTCTCGATAACCGGCAGTATGTCGTCAATGTGATCGGCCACACCGCCCGTGCCCGTCAGCACGCCGATGAGACGCCCCTCGTCATAGGCAATGGCAAATTCGCCCAACGTTCCCGAACGGCCCCCGACGATGATGACGATATCGCAACTGCGCACACCGATGGTCTCGCGGCCCATCAGTCCCGCGCCGGTGTAGATCATCACATCAATATGGTCCACCGGACTGCCGTACGTGTTGACGTGCTCGTCAAAACTCATCGCGGGCGACACGCCGATGGTGACACCGCCGCGCTCCTTGCAGCCAATGATCGCCTCGTGCGGCAGACCGGGACATCCGCCGGTGAGAATCGCGCAGCCCAAATCGGCGATTGCATGCCCCAACTCCCGGCATTTTCCCAGCGCGCCGTTGTTCATCTGTCCGCCAGCCGACCCCATGACCCCAACCTTGATCAAGCCGCAATACATCACTTCTTTCCTTTCCCGTTCCCGGGCCCGCCAATCTCACGACCGGCTTTCTCCTGCAAGTCGGCCAGCAGCGCGCGGGCGTGGCCGAGACTGATTTCCGATACCGAACCGTCGAGCAGCCGCGCCACCTCGCGCTCCCGCTCTTCCCCGTCAACGCGGTCCATGCCGGTGACGGCATGGCCGCGCACATCGTGCTTGCTGACCGTGTAGTGCGTTTCCGCGGCGGCCGCGATCTGGGCCAGATGCGTAATGCATACCACCTGGTGCGACCGGGCCAGCGCGGCCATCTTCGCCGCCACACGCCGCGCCACCACGCCCCCCACGCCCGCGTCAATCTCGTCAAAGACCAGTGTGGGGATGCGGTCCGCCCCGGCAAACACGGACTTCAGCGCCAGCATAATTCGCGAGATTTCGCCGCCCGAGGCCACCGTCCGCAGCGGACGCATCCGCTCGCCGGCGTTGGCCGACAGCATGAACTCTATACGGTCAATTCCGTGCATCCCGAGTTCTGTCTCCTCGATCCGGGTTTCAAAATGCGCGCCCTTCATGTCCAGATCGCACAGGGCGGCAACCACCTGCTTGTCCAGCTTCAGCCCGGCGGCCCGCCGTGCGGCGGACAGTTTTCCGGCCGCTTCCATGGCCCCGGACCGCGCCGCCGCGCGCTCATGGCGCAGCGCCTCCAGCCGCTCGTCCCGGTTCGCATAGCCCGCAAGTTCTTCGGCGGCGCGCGCGCGGTACGCAAGAATGGCGTCCACGCCGGGACCGTACTTGCGCTTGAGCGCGCCTATCATTGCCAGGCGGCGGTTAATCTCATCCAACTCGCCCGCGTCGAAATCCATGCGTCCGGTATGCTGCCGAATCTCCAATGCCACCGAGTCCACCGCCACCCGCGTCTCCGCCAACTGGCGCGCCAGCGCGCCGAATTCGGGATTAATTTCCGACAGCGCTTCCAAATCCTTGAGCGCCGCGTCGATGCCGTCTATGGCCGCGCCCGACTCGTTTTCGTAGAGGCTGTTGTACGCCTGATTGGCCAGTGTGAACAGCGTTTCGGCGTTGGCAATGCGGCGCTGCCTCGACCGCAGGCTGTCCTCGTCGCCCGGTTGCAGCCCGGCGGCGTCAATCTCGTCCACCTCGAAACGCAGAAACTCCGCGCGCCGCGCGCGCTCGCGGTCATCCTTTTCCAGCGCGGCAATGTCACGGTCGATGGCGGAAAGCCGCGCCACTCCGGCCGCCACCTGTTCCGCGGTATCGCCCGCACCGGCAAATGCGTCCACCAAATCCATCTGGCACTCGGGACGCAGCAGCGACTGGTGCTCGTGCTGTCCGTGCAGGTCCACAAGTTCGTCGCCCAGCGCGGCCAGCAG
>CAZOMH010000560.1:0-3521 GCA_964580415.1 uncultured Nitrospirales bacterium | reverse complement strand
GACGTGGACGACGACACCGCGCCGGAGCCCGAACCGTCGGAGCCCTGTCCCAACTGCGGCGGGGTGGATGTCCGTGAAGTTGGACAGGGGCCGCAGCCGCTGTGGCGACGGCTGCTGGGCGGGGCAGACCTGCTGTTCTCCATAGCCTTCATGCTCGTCCTGCCCCATCCGCGCCACATCCCGACAAGACACTGCCCCGACTGCGACTGGGAATGGTGATTCCCCATGATGGCTTCCATCCAAAATAGGCGCCTTTACCCCTTCCTATGTTACCCTTTTGCACCATGAAGACCGCCGAAATCGACTATGACCTCCCCGGGGAACTAATCGCCCAGCACCCCTGCGAACGGCGCGATGCGTCGCGCCTGCTTGTGCTCAACCGCGCCACCGGCGAAATGGGCGAGGATGAATACCGAAACGTGGCCGACTACCTGCGCCCCGGCGACTGTATGGCCCTCAACAACACCCGCGTAATTCGCGCACGCCTGCACGGCCACAAAGACACCGGCGGACGGGTTGAAGTGTTTCTGCTGCGCGAGGAAACGCCCGGCCTGTGGATCGCCCTGGTGCGCCCCTCGGCGAAGGTGAAACCCGGCACCGTGGTGCGCTTTGCCGGGGGCGTCAGCGCCATCGCGGGCGACGTGCTGCCCGACGGGCGGCGCCGGGTCCGTTTCGATCCGCCCAACGTCCTCGACATCCTCGAATCGGTGGGCGAAATCCCGCTGCCCCCGTACATCCGCCGCGACACCCCCGAATCGGGCGACCTGACCCGCTATCAGACTGTGTTCGCCCACCGTCCCGGCGCGGTGGCCGCGCCCACGGCGGGGCTGCATTTCACGGACGAGGTGTTCGCCGCGCTCGACGCCAAGGGCGTGGACCGCGCCTTTCTGACGCTTCATGTGGGCTACGGCACGTTCAAGCCCGTCGCCACGGAGGTGCTGGAAGAGCACCGGGTCGATCCGGAAGAGTTCCATTTTCCCGAAGAGACGGCGGAGAAGCTCAATGCGGCCCGCGCCGCGGGCGGGCGCATCGTGTCTGTCGGCACCACCTGCACCCGCGTGCTCGAAACCCAATTCCGGCAGGGTGCCTTTGTCCCCGGTGCCGGCACCACAGACAAGTACATCCACCCGCCCTACGCCTTCCAGGGCGTGGACATCCTGCAAACCAACTTTCACCTGCCCAAATCCAGCCTGCTCGCCCTCGTCTGCGCCTTCGCAGGCACAGAACTTACGCTGAAAGCCTACCGCCACGCCGTTAAGGAGCGTTTTCGCTTCTACAGCTACGGGGACGTGATGCTGATTCTGTAAGTCCTGTGCGAGGAACTGGTATGTGTCCAAATGCGAACGCATACGGCAGTACATCCATGAACAGGACAGCGCGGCTGTGTCCGTGGCTGCGACGTCCCCGTCACAGGGTCTTTAGCAGAGTCGCCGCAACGGATGCCCCAGAATCCAAAGGCACTGCGGCGGGGACGCCGCAGCCACGGAAGAAGCAGCCACGGGCGCAACGGGCCAGATGGCAGCCGGGTCTCCGGCCCTTGGATTCTGCCAGATTCTGCTATAAGACAGTGTCACGTGACCCGCATAGGCCTGCAAAAGCCCCTTTGCACTGCTATTATGCAAGGTCTTGAGCACCGCTGTCGCGTTGCGTTTTACCCCCTCCGGCGGGTATGCTTTCCGTTCTTGCAGTGACCGCATCACACCGCCCCAGAAGGTGGACAATGCGGTTGAACGGGGCTAAATCAGTGCCGCCGGATGCGGTGTCGCGCCGGGCGGCGCTTTGGATGTTATTGCGCATGTACTTCAAACAGATAGAGTTGCAGGGATTCAAGTCCTTTGCGGACCGGACCTCCATCAATCTGGAGCCCGGAATTACCGCCATTGTCGGTCCCAACGGCTGCGGCAAGAGTAATATTCTTGACGCGCTCCGCTGGGCGCTGGGCGAGCAGAGCGCCAAGGCGCTGCGCGGCGACCACATGCAGGACATCATCTTCAACGGCAGCGGAGGCCGTCCCGCAACGGGCATGGCCGAGGTGTCGCTGACCTTTGACAATGCCGATTCGCAGCTCCCCCTCGATTATGCCGAGGTCCAGGTGACCCGCCGCCTCTACCGCAGCGGTGAGAGCGAGTACATGATCAACAAGGCACCCTGCCGCCTGCGCGACGTGCTTGAGCTGTTCATGGACACGGGTATCGGCACGAACGCCTATTCCCTGATCGGCCAGGGCAAGATCGACATGGTCATCAGCTCGCGGCCCGAAGACCGCCGCTTCCTTTTCGAAGAGGCGGCGGGCATCATCAAGTACAAGAAGCGCAAAAGCATGGCCATGCGCAAGCTGGAGTCGGCCGAACAGAACATGCTCCGCCTGGGCGACATCATCGCCGAGGTCGAGCGCCAGATGCGGTCGCTCAAGCGCCAGGTAAACGCAGCCATACGCCACCGTGAACTGACCACCGCGCTGCGCGAACTCGAAATCCGCAACGCCTGGCTTCAGTACAACGAGTTGAGCGGCCAGGTGTCCGATCTGCGGGACCGCCTTGCGGCCGCGGTCGATGTCTACGAGTCCCTGTCGGCCGAAACCTCGAAGCACGAGGCCGAACTGGAAGAACTCAGCCTGCAGCGCGTCGAAATGGACCGTGATTTGATGTCCCGGCGCGAACGCGAGCATGAGATCGACACCGAGATGGAGCGCATTGAGAACCAGGTCTCCCTGCTCCGCAAGGAAATAGAATTCTGCAAGGAACGCGCGGCCGCAGCCATCGCGGAGCATGACAGCCTGCGCGACCGGGCCGAAACGCTTTCGCAGGGCGGCGGCAACGCCTCCGGGCAGACCATTGCCCTGGAGGAGGAATCGGCGCGGGTGCGCAGCGAACTGGCCGCCTGCCAGACCGCCCACGGGGAGGCGTCCCTCGCCGCCGCCGCCGCCGACAGGCGAATGGAGGAACTGCGCCGGCAGGCCATCGACGCCGTCAACCAGCGTGGCCGCGCCCAGGCGGAAATCGAAGCGCTCACCGCGAATATCGCGGAGGTGGACGCGCAACTCGTCGCCATTGAGGAACGCCGCGGTTCCCAGGAATCGCGCATCACCGAATCCGCCGCCATCGTCCAGTCGCTGCGCGCCGAACACGCCTCCAAGGAAAAGGAACTGTCGGCGCTGGTGGCCGGGCGGGAAAAGTCGCAGGCCGAACGGCAAAAGCTCTCGGAACGCGCCGCCGTGCTGAACACCGAATGGCAGGACCTGCGCGAACGCAAAAGCAGCACCGAATCCCGCCTGGCCTCGCTCAAGGAACTGCGCGACAGCTACGAGGGTTTCGCGACCGGCGTGCGCGCCGTCATGATGGCGCGCCAGCGCGGCATGAACGGCATGGACGGCATCATCGGCCCCATCGGCGACCTGCTCTCCACCGAAAAGGAACTTGAGGCCGCCATTGAGGCGGCCCTCGGCGGCAACGTCAACAACGTCGTCGTGGAAAAGGCCGAGGCGGCCAAGACCGCCATCGCCTTCCTCAAGGAGCACCGCG
>CAZOMH010000559.1:0-3523 GCA_964580415.1 uncultured Nitrospirales bacterium | reverse complement strand
TTTTTATACTCTTCCCCCTGTTGCCCCCCCGGCTGAAGCCGGGGGCAAAGAGGAGTCCGCTGAAGCGGGCTGATAGGATGCCTCACTGACTTTTGTCCTCCCTGTCCTCAAGGGGGGGATACAAGACTTTTGTCCTCCCTGTCCTCAAGGGGGATCTAAGACTTCTGTCCTCCCTGTCCTGCAGGGGAAAGGGAAAACCGTAAAAGGAAGGAGAAGGCAGCATTCATAACGGGGAGACGTCCGGGGCGAGGGGGCACAGCACGAAGAGAACTGCGGCAGGGGGGGGCGTAAACGCAAAACGACCGAGCCGTTGCGGGCACGGTAAAACAATCTCTTGACACCATATTCCGGACTATGGTCGATGGCGGGCATGAGCGCGCCGCGCTCTGCCCGAAATGGCGGCATGGCTCGTACGGAAACGCTCAGACTACCTCCCCGCCTTGAGCAACCGACCAATGAGACCATCCGGCGCGCAGGCGGCGGCGATGTCCTGACCGGCGAAGGCCAGCGGATAACTCCACACGACCATGTGGTCGTAGTAGTCATGACCGTGGCAGGTGCCGCCGGTCTTGGAACTGAGCCCGCAGGGCTGCGCCCAGGGCATGGCGTGGGGCCCGCGGAATATCGTGTCCAGCATTCCCTTGGCGGCAAGCGAACCGTCCGCAGTGCGTCCCCTGTAGAGGTAGACCATGGCGGCCGTGGCGTTGCACTGGATAAAAATGTCGCGGGACCAGCAGGTGCCCGGAATGCCCGAACCGCCGCCTTCTTCGCAGAGCTTCCCGTCGGGAAACACCCCGTCCACCATGCCAAAGGGGGACGCGGGCACGTTGAGCTTCATGATGCTGTCCAGGGCCGTTTCGATGCGGTTTTCGGGCAGCGCGTCGGCCAGGCCGAGCACGCGCGTACACCAAATGCCGCTTAACTGCATCGCGGGGCATGCGTCATTGCGGCGCTGCGTGGCGGGGTCGTTGTAAACACGGTAATAGGACCCGGTCCACAGCTTTTCCTCGTAGGCCTTCTGCCCGCGCGCGAGCGCGGCTTTCCATTGTTCCGCCTGCGCCGTATCGCCGGCCAGTTCGGCCATCCTGATGCCGCACACGAGCGTGGCCAGCCCCTTGCCGGCCGTGTAGCTGCTGGCGCCGTACCAGGGCCAGTTGTCCATGGGGTTGTTGGCGGGGAAGGTTTCCCCCTTGATGGCATGGACCTGATCGTCCACGAGCCCGTCGTTGTCTGTGTCCAGCGACATCATGAAATTTACGGAGTCGCGCGCGGAATCATAGAAGTCGTCGAAGAAGGGCTTGTCGCTGGTGCGCAGGTAGTAGCGGTAGATCATCTGGGCGTATTCGCCCGCGCCGCAGGTGTGCTGGCAGTGGTAGCGCGGGTCACGGATGCCGAAAGCCGCCCCCATCATGAACGGCGGCTCGCCGTCGCGCAACTGGAAGTGCCGAATGGCCTTGAGCGTGGTCAGTTCCAACTCGGGGAAGAAGAACAGCGCGGGCCAGTGGCCGAAAAACCGGCACGGCAGGGTTTCGGTGATCGAGCAAGTCGCGAAGCTCTCGTTTACAAGGAACAGGCCCTCTTTGCCCCACCAGTCGTCGGCGCGCTGCGGTGTAATCCAGAGCGAGCTTTTCGCAAGGTCATAGGGGGCCGTGATCAGCGTTTCCTTGAGCCAGTCCGGCCAGTCCATGCCGTACAGCGCGTTCTGATACCCCAGGATGCGCCGCTGCCAGTCTTCCCGCTTTGCCGCGGCGTGCGCCAGCACGGCATGCGCGTCGGCAAAGCGTTCGGAGTAGATGTGCTTCTCAACGCGCCCGGAGCTTTCCCGCAGCCAGGGCTGGCACCAGGCGAGGATGAACTTCACGCTCTTGCGCTCGCCCGGCGACAGGTTCAGCGTCGCCGAGGCACGGATGCCCGCTTCAGCACTTTCCACGGTGCCGTTTTCAACGGCAACCGCGTACGTGTGCCGAATCCAGTCGGGCAGTCTCTCCAGCGGCGCATGCGTCACCTGCATGCCCTGCCAGTCCCCTTCGGAAAACGCGGCGGCATCCCCTTTGGGAAAGCCGTCGGGTGAAAAGGACAGCGTCACAGCGCGCGGGGCGTCGCCCAGGTTGGTGGCGAACACTTCGAAACACGCCGCGGGGGTGTTCGATTCGACCGCGTCGCCGGGCAGGAAGGGACTGAACGCCCGCACCTCCACGCGCAGCGGCAGGTCAAGGTCATACCGGGCGTCGGCCATGGGGAAATGGCCGAAATAGTGGACCGCCTTGGCGTCCCCGACCCCGTCGGCCGGAGTGGCGACCGTGTAGGTCTTTCCCTCCGTCGTCAAGGACAGGAAAGGCTTCCCGATCATAATCGGCGAAGGATACCGGTTGAAAATGGATGCTTTGCCCAGCCGCCCCTCGGGGTCGAAACACAGATAGCCCGTGCCCACGCCGCCCAGCGGCATGCCCCCGTCCTCCAGCGCGCCCGCGCCGTACACGGTGCCGCAGGCCGGCACGGCCAGCCCTTCGACGGCGAATGTTTGCAGCGCTTTTGAATCCGCCGAAGCATCGAACACCGGACCGGCGGCCAGTGCGGACAACACGACATGGACGGCAACGAGCAGCATGACAAATCTCCCTTTTCAACGTTGAAGACCGGGTACGGCCAATTATAGCGAAATTCCCCTCCGGGACCCCAGTGCGGAATGCGCCCCGCGGCAAAGCGGGAAAAAGGGTGCAAAGCGGCGGACTTGCGGTCCGTCGAAACGGCAGCCAACCCCGTGGACCGTCCTGGTGACGGCCGGCCCTTTGGGTCCGTTTCAATCCGCCCGCGCAGTCGGGCGACGTGTTCGTCCGGCGGCAGGGAAGGGGAGGGGAGGCGTGCCCGCCGGACGCAGCCGATGCGCGAAAGCAGGCCGTTTGGATACAGGGCGCGTCCCGCGCTATCGCCGCTTTTCGGCGCGGCCGCCGCGGATGGAGGTCCAATGGTGGGCCCGCGCGGCCAGCGATTCGTCGTGCGTGACGATGACCAGCGTCACATTGTCCTTTGTGTTCAGATCGAACAGCAGTTCAACGATCCCCTGGCCGGTGCTCTCGTCGAGGTTGCCGGTCGGCTCGTCGCTCAGCACCACGGCAGGGTTGTTGAACAGCGCCCGCGCAATGGCCACGCGCTGCTGTTCGCCGCCGGACAACTGCCCCGGCTTGTGGGTCATGCGGTCTTTGAGCCCCACCTTGTCGAGCAGTTCTTCCGCCCGGCCGCGGCAGGAACGGTGCGAGGCGTTCTTGCACAGCGCCGGCATCATCACGTTTTCAAGCGCCGTGAACTCCGGCAGGAGGTGGTAGAACTGGAACACGAACCCGATGTCCCGGTTGCGGATGCGGTTCACCCTGGCGGCGCCCATTTTGGCGAGCGGCTCGCCGCGGAAAAACACTTCGCCGCCCGTGGGCTTGTCGAGCGTGCCCATGATGTGCAGCAGCGTGCTCTTGCCCACGCCCGACGGACCGCTGATGGCGAGGACGCGCCCCTCCGGCACCACCACATC
>CAZOMH010000558.1:0-3537 GCA_964580415.1 uncultured Nitrospirales bacterium | reverse complement strand
CCCGCGGCGCCGCAGGCGGCGGCGGACCGGGCAATGGCGCCAAAATTGTGCGGGTCCTCGACACTGTCGAGGATCACCACAAATGCGTCGGCGTCAAGTTCGCCCTCCAGCAGGTCCTGCAGGTCCAGCACTGGAGCCAGCTCCGTTTCGAGTACCACCCCCTGGTGGATGCCGGCCTGGGTCATGCGGTCCAGGGTGTTCCGATCAACATGCTCCACCGGCACGCCCTTGGCGGCGGCCAGCACTTCTTCGACGCCGTGGGCCGTGACTTGCACGAAAAGGCGCGACGGTTTGCGCCGCCGCGCCTTGAGACATTCCAGCACGGGAATGCGCCCGTACACAATCTCTCTCTGGTCGTTCACTGCAGGTTGTTTACTTCCTTGAGCTTGGCCGCCCGCGCGGCGAGCACGTCCCGGTTGGGCACGCGGTCGTCATACTGTCTGGCATCCGCGTTCATGAGTGCGTTCAGGATATTGTAGCTTTCCTGCATGCGCCCCATCTTTTCAAGGCATTTCGCAATGCGGTACTCGTTGTAATAATAATTCTTGCCGGTTGTGCCATAGCGCGTAATCGACAGGTTCATCACTTCGGCCGCCTTCTCATAGCGCAGCAGGTACATCAGGTAACCGCCCACCTTGGACAGGCCCGCCTCGTCGGTCTGGTCCTTTGCGGCGTTCGCGCCGGGCACGGCCTTGGTGAAATTGGTCACCATGTAGTTCACGCCCCCGCTGGAGGCGAGCCAGCCGACGGCCACCACCACGAGAATAATCGCCGGCCATTTAAGTCCGCTAAGGTCCATGATGCGCTCCTTCTATTAATCCTTGCCGACAACAGCCGCACCCCCAATGGAACGGCTGAACATGCCATAAATAGTCGATCAAAATCCGATTCTGCCGCGAACCATCCGGGTGAGTCCCGACAGCACGGGCACTTCAAAAAGGCTGCATACCACCCCCAACGCCAGCAATACGGCGGCAAGCACCACCGCGCTGCTGACCAGACTGCGGATGGTGCGGGACAATCCGCCCCCCCGTTTCTTGCCCAGTTCGCAGCCCTGCGCGTCCTTTACAAACTTTTCATGCTTTTCGCGGCACTCGAACGAGCAGAATCTGCCCGTCGGCCCGCCCACCACGCATGCGTTGCACACGGGGGTGGAACATTGGCGGCAACGCGCAACAGCTTCAACTCCCGGATGGTTGATGCATCCCGTGGGCAATCCCTGCGGCATAAGTCACCCTCTCTTTCATAACGGATAAAGTCCGGCTGCCATGCAACGGGAGTTAATGTACCACATCCCGGGCGTTTTTGAAAGACCCGCGGAAGAACGCGGCTCAGCGCCCCCGGTGAAGCATCCTTGAGATGCGCTCCCAGTAATAGCCGCGTTCGGCCGCGTTCATTCCCAGCACCGCAAAGGAAGCCGCGAAGACCATGCATCCGAGCAGTTCGAGTCCGGCAATGCTGTGCAGCGAACGGGGCGCCACAAAATGTTCAGCAGCGAAAAAGGCGGCCAGCATGGGCACGCAGGCCACCGCGGAGGGCAGCAGCGCCGTACGGTAGTAGGACAAAAAGGTGAATCCATACTTGCGGCCCGCCTTCGGCTGGACCACCATGATGTCCACCGCCAGCGTGGAAAGCAGTGTCGCCAGCGCAACGCCGTTCATGCCCATGGGAACCACCAGCGCCAGGGTCATGGCCAGATTGGCCACCTGTCCGGCCATGAACGCATATGCCAGAAACTTCTGATGTCCGGTCATGGAAAGAATGTTGGCCGCATTGGCGTGGAGCACGCTGCACAGCATGGCGGCGAGCAGGATGCGGCAGGCGGTGCCGGCGCTGCGGTATTCTTCCCCCATCCATACCGCCAGCACGTCCCCCGCATACCAAAAAAGGCCGACCAGCAGCGGTGCCGCAAAGGCAAGGCTGAGTTTGGAACCCCGCTCGAAGGTGATGCGAATCCGCTCCTTGTCGCCCAGTCCCTGCAGCTCCGCCACCAGCGGGGTCAGCGCGTTGGTCAACTGGCGGCACAGTCCCGAAGCCTCCGTGGCCATGCGCGATGCCACACTGTAGTAGGCCACGGCGGAAAGGGTCAGAAACTCCTGAATGACCAGCGCATCGACCCGGGTATAGATGAACCCGGACACCTGCACCAGGAAAAGGCTGATTGAGAAGGAAGAAATCTCCCTGACCAGTTGCCGGTCAAAGTTTTGGCAGCGAAGGCTGATTCCCGGGCACTTGGCGGCGCACAGGAGCGCGGCAAATACACTGGTAATGATTCCCGTCACCAGACTGACCACGGCAAGCATCTCGACCGACGGGTGGAAGACAAGCGCCCATGCCGCGGCCACGCTGTAGAGCACCGTTCCGACGATTTGGGCTATGTTTGCCCATGCCTGCCGCTGGAAACCGGTGAGGATGCCGAAGAACATGCCCATGGGCGCCGCCTGGGCGGAACGGAACGCTATCAGGATAAACGCGATCTGGGCGGTTTGCACCTTGTCGGCCGGTATTTGGAGCAGTGTGGAAAGGAAGGGAGTCAGGCAAAAGGCCACGGCAATCACCACAATTCCCAAGACAATATACACGCCGAAAAGCGTGGCCGTGATCCGTTTCAGCCGCTCCGCGTTGCCCTGTCCGCGGGTCTCGGCCACAAATTTGACGACCGACGTGGCAAAACCAAAATCCAGCAGCCCCAGCAGGCCGACCGTTGCCTGCAATACGGACCAGAGGCCGAAGGCATCGTTGCCCAGGCGGCGGGCGATCATCGGGGTGATGATGAAGAAGGCGCCCACATTGATAATCTGGCGCAAATAATTGGTGGCCGTGTTGGCAAGCACGGACGAAGCGTGGCCGTGACCCGCGCCGGGCGGCGCTTCCGTTGTACTCTGTTTTGGCAGACCCATCACAATCCCCTGCGGGAAGAGCCTCTTCCCGCGGTCTTCCCAATGCGTTCCCGGTCCGGGACGTTCAGCCCGGGACAACACCAAACCGCCGCGCGCAGCGCGGACATGGAATCAACCGGCCCCATCATTCGTGTCGTTTCCGGAAATAACACGTTCAAACTGTTCCGTGACCTCTTCCCAGGAAGATACCAGCGCTTTGGCCCGCGCCCGTGCGTGTACGCCCATTTTGGCGCGGTCACGGCGGGTGAAGTAGTCGCAAATGGCCCCGGCAAACCCCTCCGCATCGGTCTTGGGAACAATGTAGCCCGCCTCCATGTCGCCGCCAAGGAGTTCCGGCGCCACTGTGAAGTCGCTCAGCAGTACGGGCAGTCCGTGCAGCATCGCCTCGGCGACCACCATGCCGAAGCCTTCCGACGTGGAGGCAAAGGCGAACAACTGCGACTCACCCAGGAGTTGGCTGAGTTCTTCGCGTGATTTCCACCCGTCCAAAATGACCCGGTCGGCCAGACCGGCCTTCGCGATTTGTTCCCGCAACCGCGCGACGTAAGCGGGGTCGAACTCCAGATTGCCCAACAGGCGCAGCGTCAGCCGCCCCGCCAGTTCCGGGTCGCGCCGCGCCACGCTCGACAGCGCCTCA
>CAZOMH010000557.1:0-3557 GCA_964580415.1 uncultured Nitrospirales bacterium | reverse complement strand
TCCCCGTCCGTATTTTGCCTCCGCTGGCGCGTCGCCCAGCCTCATGTTTGCCAGCGCTGCCGGGAGACCGTCACTGCTGTCATTGACCAACAATTTCCCCTCTTCCACTTTTACGCGCTCGCCGGGCAAACCCGCCACACGGCCTATGAACATGGCCTCCTGATCGGGTGCGTCCGGCACGGTTGTCGCGCACAGCACCAAATCGCCGCGCTGCGGTTCGCGCCAGCGCATGATCCAGCGGCGCGTGAAGGGGACCCGGAGTCCCATGGAAACAAAGGACACCACGAAGTGCCCCCCGCCGCGCCGTGCCGACCCCACACTGCGTCCGACGAACAACCTGAGCAAAAGGAGCGCCAGCACGAGCCCCACCGTGGCGCGCCACCACAGTGTTTCGGAAAAACCGGTAAAGTCCCGCCAACTCGTAACCGGCCACCAGATGCTGGACACACGGCCCACGATGTTCTCATTGGGCAGCCATCCGAAGAAACGGCCGTCGCGGCTGGAAAAGCTGTTGTCTCCCAGCACAAGGTAATGCCCCGGCGGTACAACGGCGAACTTGTCCTGCTTGTCGAGCCCGTACACTCCGTCGGCCGGAGATGAGTAGATACCGGGGGCATTGTTCTTGACGTCATATTTCCAGCCGGGGATCATGGAAAGAAGCGATTTTATGCGCTGGCCGATATTTCCCTCCGGCGGGGAAAAATCGGGCACCGTGAGGGGGGCTCCGTTACAGTAAATTTTCCCGTCCTGAATGTGAATGCGCTCCCCCGGCAGGCCCACGACCCGCTTCACCAGGGTCGAGTACAGGGCGCCTTTTTCAGGTGTCTTAAAGACCACGATGTCCCAGCGCTTGACGTCTTGCCCGTGATACAGTCGTTTGTTCATGAACGGCACCCGGATGCCGTACACCCACTTGTTTACAAACACACGGTCACCTTGGCCGAATCCGGGGTCGCCGTGCAGCGTGTTTTCCATGGACCCCGAAGGGATGCGGTACGGCTCGGCAATGGCCCAGCGGATGGCCAACGCAAGCGCAAGGGCAATCAGCCCGCTGCGCGACCACTCATACACCTGCGAACGGCTCATTCCCGCCGTCAGCCAGGCCACCGCGCCGGCAATGGTCAGCACCAGTCCGATATACCACAACCAGTCCAGCGTTCCCGGACGGGCCGTGCTGCTGCGCTGCATGACATACAACCCCAGCACTGCGGCCATCGGCCCGATATAGCCCATGAGCGTTGGCACCATCGCGGATTCCGCCGGAGCCACAACCGCCGCTTTCTTTTCTTCAGTCTTCTTTTTCATGCGTTGTTACCACTCTGGGTTTGTCTGCAACATGCAGAACAGCCGCCCTCGGCTGTCTTGTCATTGCAACACGTACCGCAGGCGTCCCGCCTGCCTGTGCCGTACCGCGGGCGTCCCGCCTGCCTGTGCCGTACCGCAGGCGTCCCGCCTGCCTTGCCATACCGCAGGCGTCCCGCCTGTCCGGCACTTCTTCTTCCCGTGGCATGGGCATATGCCCATGTTTCCCGCGGGCGGTAAGCCCGCGCCGCGCTTCTAGTCTGCCGCGGGCGGTTCCGTTACCACATCGTCATAATCAAACGGCGGAACGCCGATAATAAGCGACTCCAGGTCGCCCACCGACTGGTGTACGTGCCCCGGCCGTATCCAAACACAATCACCCGGCCGCACCGGCACCTCCTCGCCGTCGATGATAATCACGCCCCCGCCGCTGAGAATGAAATAGTACTCATCCGTGTGGCGGTGCCAGTGGGGCTGTGCATGGTCCGTGCGCAACCGTGTGACGCTTGCAGGGGCGCCGTCCTCCTTCTTGAGTATGCGCTGCCGGAACCCGCAAATGCTCCGTTCCTGGTCCTGCTCCTCGACATTTACCTTGATATATGCGCGCCGGTCGTCCATGATCGCGCCCTCCTTGTCTCTTTCAGACTAGCACACCTTCCGACGGCCGGGCCAGTGTCAGGGAACAGTGCCCGAATCGGGCGGACCGGCCACGCGGCCGCGCTTGCGCTTGCGCCTGCGCAGGCGACCGGCCAATTCGAGACCAACCAGTGCCGCCACCGGACCGTACATCAGCAACTTGCCCTGCCACGTGCGCGTAAACCCGGTGAAATCGCGCCGGTGGCCCAGGGGCCACCAGATACCCGCCGCGCGGCCCAGCAGGTTCTCCCCGGGTACCCAGCCATAGACCCGCCCGTCAAGGCTCTGGCCGCTGTTGTCGCCCAGGCAGAAATAGTGGCCATCCGGCACCACGGAATACTGCGCTTCAGACTTGATGCCGTAAACCAGTTCCTGGTTCTGCTCCTGCATGCCCAGTTCCACCAGTTGCCGCACCGTTCCCAGAACCGACCGGTCCACGTCATGCACCAATGCCTGCACTTCATCGTCCGAAAGCGCGTCAATATCGAGGTCCTTCACACGGCCATGGACCCGGCCCATCTCGGCGTAGAGCGCCCGGGTGGACGGGTGTTCGGCATTCATCACGTCCAGCGGACGGTTGTTCTTGGCCATCCGCAGGAAATACTCCCGGACCTGGATGGGCGAAAGTGTGAATGCGGTGGTGTAATGGAGCACCTTGCGCAGTTCCGGCGGCGGGTCCTCGCGCTTGCCGTTGATATAAACGGCCCCGTCCTCAATATGCACCGTCTCGCCGGGAAGTCCCACCACACGCTTGATGAGCGCCGGGAATTTCGATTTGGGGTCCACCGGTTTGAACACCACGATGTCCCAGCGCTTGGGCGGTTCGCCCTCCCACAGCCGAATCTTGGTGAAGGGAATGCGCGGCCCGAAGAGCCATTTGTTTACGATGACCCGGTCGCCCCGGAAAAAGCGGGGGTCGCCGATGAGGGTGGGTTCCATCGATCCGGAGGGAATGGTGTACTGGTCGACGAGGCAGCCCTTGACCAGGAGCACCGCCCCGACAAGGCCAAACCACGAGAAGAAATTGCGCCATGTCCACGGCCCGGTGAGGGATTGCACCGCACGCGCCCACGCCGGCGGACCGGCGGGGACGGCCGTTTCGGCGCACGCGCCTTCGGGCGCGGTGCCCATGTCGCCGTGTTCGTTCACGGGCTACATCCCGTCTTCCTCGGTCACCCGCAGCAGCGCCATGAACGCTTCCTGCGGCACCTCCACGGTGCCGATCTGCTTCATGCGTTTCTTGCCTTCCTTCTGCTTTTCGAGCAGTTTGCGTTTGCGCGTGATGTCGCCGCCGTAGCACTTGGCCGTCACGTTCTTGCGCATGGCCTTCACCGTCTCGCGCACGATAATCTTTGCCCCGATGGACGCCTGAATCGCCACCTCGTACTGCTGCCGCGGGATCAGCTTGCGCAGTTTCGCCGCCAGCGCCTTGCCCAGGCGGACCGCGCTCTCCCGGTGTACGATGGTGGACAGCGCGTCCACCACCTCGCCGTTGAGCATGATGTCCAGCTTGACCATGTCGCCCGGACGGTAGCCGATGATGCGGTATTCGAGCGAGCCGTAGCCGCGCGTGTAGCTCTTGAGCTTGTCGTAGAAGTCAATGACGATTTCGGAGAGGG
>CAZOMH010000556.1:0-3559 GCA_964580415.1 uncultured Nitrospirales bacterium | reverse complement strand
TTCCGGCGAGTTCCCCACAGCCGTCACCGCAACGCTTGACACCAATATTGCCACCTCACGGCGTTTGGAAGCACTGGAACGCTTCCTCGGTCCCTATGCGCATTTCTCCCTAAATTCACTGTTAACCAAATCCGGAACCTTGGATGTGCTTGACTTTTCCGCATCCAGTCCCTGCGGAACCCTGCAGGGCGGCGGCACGGTGCTTCTCTCCGAAAGAGAGTTCAACCTCTCCTTTCAGGGCAGCCATGCCGACCTGACACTCCTTTCCTGCAAAGAGCAAGAGGACGGCCTGTACCTTCCGGCAACCCTTGCAGCAACCGTCTCAGGAAACTCCTCGCGGTTTGATGTGCGCCTGTCCGCATCCAGCCGTGGTCTGCCGTTGGTGCAGTCCGACACCGCCGTCATCCCGGGGCTGCCAATACAAATAGACGGACTTGCCACGGTCTTCAGCACCCCGCTCATCGCGGCGTATCCCGCCGCCGCCTTGTGCGGAGATTCCGCACTGACCTGGTCCGCACGCTATCAGCCCCCCGGAGAGCTGCTCATCGACACTATTGCCCTTGACAATCCGCTGCTTCAGGTGCTCGCCACGGGTTCAATCGGGTTTACGCCGACTTCCGCCAGCGTGCGGTATGCCGGCACGCTTCATGCGGATCATATTCCCTCGTTCGCGGCCGCGTTGCCCTCCGAACAGGATGTTCCCTTCACAGGGTCGCTTGCCGAATCCATTTCAGCCCCCTATATTTCCCTTGACACCTCGGGCATCGATGTGAATGCGGGCGACCTCTCGTTTCGCAACTCCACATTGAACCTCGCCTTTCGTTATGGCCAGTCCGGAATGCGCAGAACGCTTGAGAACGGTTCTCTTCGCCTCGCCGTGCCGCAATGCGCCTGCCGGGGCCATATGGCGGGTCCCGTCACTCTCGGGCTCGAATTCGCCAGCGACGATTTC
This sequence comes from uncultured Nitrospirales bacterium, assembly GCA_964580415.1. Lineage (GTDB taxonomy): Bacteria > Hydrogenedentota > Hydrogenedentia > Hydrogenedentales > CAITNO01 > CAITNO01. The sequence continues at coordinate 2,607 of CAZOMH010000556.1, read as the reverse complement.
GACCTGGTCCACGTCAAGGACATCACGTTCAGCGCCCCCGCCGTCTCCGCCCAGATCGACGGGAACCTCGATTATGTCCGAAGCACCGGAAAGTCGGGACTCACCGCGCGCTTCTCGCTGAATGATCTTGGCGCGACCGCCGCAATATTTCCCCATCCGTATGGGGGCGAACTCTCCGGTGCCGTTCAACTGCACCGCACAACCCCGGACACGCCGCTCCAAGTCTCCGCTGAATTGGACTGGAGCCATGCGTCAGGATTCCCGGCGGCCATCGGCAATATCGTCGGCGATCACCTCCGGGGCACCATCCTACTCGCGTCAGACGCGGACCGTGTCACCCTCGACAAGGCAGAAGTCCGTCTGAATGCGGCCACAATAGCCGCAAAGGGATGGCAAGACCGGCGGAACCACGGATTCAAACTGCAACTGGAAAGCAAGGGCACGGATTTGGCCCCCGTAATCGCGGCCGCATCCGCACAGAAAGGAACAGGAAAACTGGATATCTCCGCCCGGTTGGAGGGCGCATTCGACGACTTTTCCCTGGAGGGCGATGCGCATGCAGACGGTTTTTCGTGGAACAACCTTGCCCTTGCCAAGACCATATTCAAGTTTGACGCCCAACATCTTCCCTCCGCCCCGGAAGGCAGGGTCTCTGTTTCCTCGCCGACCGGAAAGAAGGGGCTTTCGCTTCAGGGCGGTCTTGCCTATCGGTACCGGGAAAATCGGCTGCAAATCGAGAAGGTACGGTTCAGTTCCGGCAAGAACAACCTGAACGGAAGCCTGGACTACCGCATCGACACCGCGGAAATCAATGCCAAAGCCGATTTTGCGCTGCCAGCCGTCAGGGACCTTTCCGCTCTTCTTGGGACAGCGCTTTCAGGAACGGCCCAGGGAAAACTTGCCGCGTTGAAGAAGGGGGACAGACTGGATATCACGCTGCGGGGCAGGGCGGAGAAACTGGAAACGCCCTGGGGTACGGTCGGTTCGCTTGATGCTAACGGCTCCATTGAAGACCTGCTCAAGAAGCCGCGGGGCGATGCCAAGATTGCCGTGGCCGATTATTCGCGAAACGGTCTGGCCTTGGACCGTGCCGATGTTTCCATATTGGGAGACGGAACGTCGGCCAAGGGCAAGGTATCCGTAACCGGTGCCTGGCATAAGAGCGGCGCAGCCAAGGTTTTGCCCTTTGTGCTAAAGACCTCGGCCACCGCCTCTCTTTCGACACAAGAATTCACTATTGCAGATGCAACCGGCCAACTGGCGGGCATCGATATGGCGCTCAATGCGCCGGCCAGGATTCGCCGTTCCGGGTCTGATTTTACGCTCGATACCGTTTCTTACCGGCTGGGAGGCGGGCAGGGAGAGTTCGGATTCCGCAAATCCCTTTCCGAAATACACGCCTCCACCTCATGGAAAGAAGTGCCCTTGGCTTTGGCTTCGGTCGCCGGTCTGGCCAATATTGACGGCAGTTCGAACGGTTCGCTTGCGGTTGACGGCCCCCTCCATGCACCTTCCGCCCGTCTGGAAATGCACCTGGCCCGGGTGCGTTCCTCAGCCTTGGGCCATGGACAGGGTCTGGATGCGACCATCAACGCAACGCACGACGGCCAATGGACCAATGCCGACATCAGCGCCACCCTGTCCGACGCGGCGAAAGCAGGCCTTGCCGCCCGCATCCCGCTGGATTTTTCCCTTTCACCGGTCCGCATCGGCATTCGAAGTCTCGATGCGCTGCAGGTGGAAACAACCGTGTCGGCTGATTTGTCGGCGACCGCCGTTCAGATGAACTGGACAAACGATCTGCCCCAGGGTGCTGTGGCCGGAAAATTCCTCCTTGCCGGCTCTCTTTCCACGCCTCGCATATCGGGGAAACTGAACCTGGACAACGGCGGATATGAAAGCCTGCGTTCGTCTCTTGTGCTCAAGAACCTCCGCGCCCGCCTGGTCGCCGACGGAAACACCCTGCGCATTGCCGAATTCAGCGGCACCGACGGGGAGAATGGAAAACTCTCGGCCACCGGTGCATTGGAGGTCAATTTTGCCGCGCACCATCCGTTCCACACCGATGTGACCCTTGACCGCATGCGTTCGTACCGCACCGACTACGGAAGCGCCGTTCTTTCTGGAAACCTTGGATACGCGGGAACAACGGACAACGCCAAACTTGGCGGCACCCTCACCGTCCAAGAGGGCGAGTTCCGCATGCCCGACCGGTCGGCCTCGGCCAAGGTGCCGAAAATTGAATACACCGAAAAGGATGCATCTCGGGAGAAACCCCTTCCCAAACCCGTTGACACGATGACACTCCCCGCCGTGGCCCTTGATATTTCGCTGGCTGTTCCCGGCAGGGTCTTCTTGCGGGCGCCTGTTCTGGAGACGGAATGGAAAGGCGATCTGCGCGTGCTCGGCACGCTCAGGGAACCGCGCGTGGAAGGAAACCTCCGCGTGCTGCGCGGCTATTTGGACCTCGTCGGACAGCGTTTTGCGCTCGCCGACAGCACCGCCGGATTCAGCAACGGCAATATACGGTCGCCCTATCTGAATGTCACCGGCGTGTGTGCGGCCAACGACATCACCGCACGAATACAGCTTGTCGGCCCGCCGGAC
>CAZOMH010000555.1:0-3559 GCA_964580415.1 uncultured Nitrospirales bacterium | reverse complement strand
CGCCGATGTCGGGCTTCGCGACAAGGACCTGGACCTTGCCTTTGTGCGGCCGACGGCCAAGCCGTCCGCGCCGCTCGCCTGCGTCAGTCTCGACAACGCTGCGGCCGCGGCACTGCTTGACCCCGTGGTGGTGATTGGCCAGTTGGGCGCGGTGGCCCAGCGGACCCATGTGGCGTTTGTTGACCGTGTTGAGGGACTGGTCGAGAAGCCGCGCAAGTTCTACATTCTTGGCGAGCACCGTGCCCGCCAGGTGGTGTGCTCGCCCGTGTTTACCATGGACAACAAGTTTGTGGGCATCGGTGTGATGCGTGCGGTGAAGACCGACCTCAACGCCATGGGCGACAACGTGCTCGTGGTCGTTGTGCCCGGCGAGCAGATCAAAGAACTGGTCGCCCAGGTTCCCGCCCGCACGGAGTAGTTTTCCCGCCTGAACAGGGGTATGCGGGGCACAAACAATCCAAAGGGCGCAGGAGCTGCGGCGCCTGGGCGCCGGGGGGGATCCGTTCTTGTGCCGCTTTTGGACGTGGCGTGTTGTTCCGATCACGCTCTGTTTGCGCTTTTCTTCGTGTTCATCGTGTATAATCGCCGGCAACTACCCTGTCTCGTTGGCGCGAAATCCGCGGATTTTTCCCTTGCGCCATTCGTTGACACTGAAAATCACGGAGACCCCTTGCCATGTTTAAAAGGCCCGCTCTTTCATCTGTCCATTTTGGTGTGCTCCTGATGCTGGCGGCACTGCCCGGCCTCATGCTGACACCGGTGGCGGCGTACGGCACTGACAAAGCCAAGCCCGCCAAGTCGGACGCAAAACCGGCCAAGGCAGACGCAAAGCCCGCGGCAAAATCTTCCTCCAAGACGGCCAAAGCAAAGAAAAAGGAGGAGGCGCCCTCGGACCGCATGCCCTGGAACCTGAGGGACCGTTACACTTTTTCCAACGGCCCGCTGCTGCTCGACTTTGCCAAGGACGACGGTGAATGGCGCATCCGCGTGAAGCCGGCTTCGGAAGGGCAGATGGATCAGGAAGTGCTTGTGAAGGATGTCGGCTTCGCCATTGAACTGGCCGACGGGCGCATTTTGAAGAGTGATGAGATATACAAGCAGAAGACGACGCTGGACCGCGAAAAGTACACCGGCGACGCCGTCGGCGGAGGGGTGCGCTACACGGTGAACTATGGCGCACTGGACGGACTTGCGGTTTCCCACCGGTTGTCCTCCTTCGACAACTGGCAGTTCATCACGTTCACCATCATGCTGCGCAACGACACGGCCGCGCCGATTACGGTGAACCGGGTTGTCACCGCATCGCTGGGCGCCGGCGGCGTCATGGGGCTTGGTTCCGACACAAAGACACGCTCCCGCTATCTTCAGGTGCGCGGCGGTTATCCGCTGTTTTGCAGAAACGAACTACCCGTTGAAATGATGTTTCAGGACCCGAAGACAGGCTATGAACTGTCCATGGGCGTGATACCGTCCGGCCTGGGCGAGGCGGGCGTGGACCTGCAATCCACGGGCGGGGCATGGCAGGGGCGCATTGCCAGCGAGTACAAACCCGGGCATGTGATCAAGCCGGGCGAAACCTTTGAGGCGGACACCGTGTGGGTGTCCTTTGGCGGCATGCCTTTCCAGTCGGACACGCAGTTCTCCTGGTTGATGCGCAACATGAAGTGGCCGGCCAGGCCGGAATCGGTGCCGCGCGCCTGGGTGACCGTGCCCGACACGGAGGATCTCGCCGCGCTTGTCGGCGAGGCCAAGTCCGCGCAGGCCTATGGCGTGTTCCATGCGCTTGTTCCGGGCAACTGGGAAAGCAAGCCGGGTTCCCTGGAAGGCGGTGCCCCGCGTTATCCGAAGGATATTGCCAAGGCGGCGAAGGAACTGCGCAACGCGGGCTGCACACCGGGCATCACGGTGGACCCGCTTGCGGTGCAGGGCGGCGTCGGCCAGACTGGAAAGTCCGCCGACGGCCAGACCTGGGCCAACCCGGCCGATGCGGCGACCGCCGCGGCGCTTCAGAAGCGCATGCAGAAACTGATCGGTGAGGGCTTTGCCTTTGTCGTGGTGGAGCGCACGCACATTCCCGACGATGTCCTGGCGGGTTTTGGTATTTCACGCGGCGAGGCGGAATGGCGCGCCATTGGCGCGGTGTCCGCGGCGGCGGCCGCCGCCGGAGGCAAGGTGTGCGTGTTCCCCGCGTCTGAAACGAAGGTGAAACCCGAACGCGACGCATGGCTGGAAGCGGCGGCCGCGGTGGCGCGGACGGCCGAATTCGGAACCGGGGTGGGTCCCGTCACCCTGGAGGCCAAGGGGCTCAACACTATCGACAATGATTTGGCCACCGCGATGCGGCTCTGGCAGGGACCGGTTGAAATTGTGGGGACTCCCGGCGCATCTGCCCGGACCACGCTGGGCACGGTGTTTCACAGTGACGCGCTGCGGGCTCGGCCGATGGATTTGCTCAACCACAGCCCGCTGCTTTGGCAGATGCGCATGGACGCGGCCGGCATCGGTTATGTCGGAACCAATGTGATTGCATTTGCCGGCGCGCCCGCGTGGAATATCAAGGACGCCGAACCCGGCGATGCCATACCCACCTTCGCGTGGTGTCCTGACGGTGACAAGGTGACCGTTCCAAAGGACGGCACCGTTCCGGCGGCCGCGTCGATGACGGTTATGGGACTGTGTCCCGAACTGACGCGCCCGACTTTCATGGGCGTGTCGCAGGGTTTTGGTTTGGGTTTGGACAAGATGAAGAGCCTCGCCTGGGACGAGCAGAAGGGCGTGCTGCGCGTGGAAATAGACGACACGTTTGACGCCAAGACTCGCGCCTATGTTGCGCTTACCCCCGGCTGGAAGGCCAAGGCGGTGAAGGTGGGCAAGGACCGGGTCAAGCCGTCCGCCGTGGATGACAAGTGGCTGGTGTTCCCGATGTCCGCCGGTTCGTGCGAGATCGAATTCGAAAAGTTGAAGTAACGAAGAACCGGGACTAACGCAAGCGGAGCAAAGCGGAGACGTGTCTGTCCCTGTTCTTCAGGCATGACCACGGCTGAAAGGGTCCTATGATGTTGAAGGCGGTTCTTGAGGCGGCGGGCACACTGGTTCTTCGGGAGTCGGAGATGCCGGAAGTCGGGCCGGACGCCGCGTTGTTGCGCGTCGAGTCCGTGGCCATATGCGGCTCCGATGTGCGCATCCTGCACCACGGCAACCCGCGGGTGAAATTTCCGGCCGTCATGGGCCACGAGGCGGCGGGCGTTATAGCGAAGGTGGGCGCGAACGTTACCCGTTTCAAGGTGGGCGACCGCATTGCCGTCGGCGCCGACGTGCCCTGCGGCCTGTGCCGCTGGTGCCGCGACGGCAAGGGCAACAACTGCGAGATCAACTACGCCGTCGGCTACCAGATTCCCGGCGCGTTTACGCAGTACATGGAACTGACCCCGCTGCTGATCAACGAGGGGCCGCTGACACCTTTCTCCGGGAAGATAAGCTTTGACCAGGCCGCGCTTGCCGAGCCGCTGGCCTGCGGCCTCAACGGACTCGAACTGGTCAACATGTCGCTCGGCAAGAC
>CAZOMH010000554.1:0-3571 GCA_964580415.1 uncultured Nitrospirales bacterium | reverse complement strand
TGCTTTCCGGCAATAGCCCTTATATCATCGTATCTCGGTTGGGCGCGGTTCTTGTTAACTCTACACCAAAACGCTTTCCGGTTGCTTTCACCCGGTCGCGGTTCATGATGCGCACCGCATTCTCCGGCAACAAGGCTCTTTCATAAGCCGGTCTGTCCCCGCCTGCCGGAAACGCCGGGCGGTGATGCTCCGTAAGGGGCAGAATGCGCGCGCCGAACGCCCCCGTGTTTTCTAGAAGCCGCGCGGGATGTATCCCATGAGCAGGAGCAGGAGCACAATTACAAGAACAAGCCCCAATCCCCCGCTGGGACCGTAGCCCCACTCCCGGCTGTGCGGCCAACTGGGTATGGTGCCCGCCAGCAACACGATCAATACGATAAGCAGAATCAGTCCCATGTCAGAATCCTTTCAGGGCCATGGCCCCGTAGAGACCGTCGCCCGGAAGGGCCGGGCGTTTCGGCCATTTCATCAGTCTGATTGTGCCCGTTCGGGGTAACGCTCCGGCAAAGGTCCGGTAAAACTTCGGCAAAGGTGCGGTTCCCCGGAAATGGCGTCCCGTCCATGTCCAGGGCCGGCAACGTCCTGTTACCGAAGCTTTGCCGCATGTTTGCCGGAACTTCATCTTGGGCAGGTAACCTCACTGTATGAAAACGAAAAGGATTGGTGTCCATACAGCCCCCCGGCAGACGGAGGTCGCACCCATGGTGACCGATCAACCCGTAGACATTCTTGTGGTGGAAGACAACGAGAGCGAGCGGGCCTCGATGGTGGAGGCGCTTCAGGCATCCATACCCGGCGTCAATGTTGTTGCCGTGCATGACGGAACCGCGGCCTTGGACTTTCTGTTCGCACGCGGGAACTGGGCGGGCCGCGCGGGTGCAGAACCCCCGCGGCTGGTGCTTTTGGACCTGGAACTGCCCGGTGCAAGTGGTTTCTCGGTGCTTGGGCAGATACGGTCGCTTGAAGCCGGGGATGCCCTGACCCTAACGCCGGTGGTCACCGGCGATCATGTTCAGCGTATCAGCCAGTATTGCGCGCTGCTTTCCGACAAGCTCGGCGGTGACCGCGGGTTTCGCGACAAGGCTGTATTTGCGAGCCCGATGCACGACATCGGCAAGATAGGCATTCCCGACAACATACTGCTCAAGCCGGGCGGTTTTACGCCGGACGAGTGGGAGATCATGAAGGGACACGCCGCCCAAGGCGCCAAGATTCTTGGCAACAGCAAGTCCCCTTACCTCACCATGGGTGCCGAAATTGCTTTGAGCCACCACGAGCGATGGGACGGGGGCGGCTATCCAAACGGGCTCAAGAGAGACGAAATCCCCCTGCCAGCCCGCATCATGAACATTTGCGACGTTTACGACGCGCTCCGCAGCAGGCGGCCCTACAAACCCGCATTCGATCATGCAAAAGCGGTGGACATCATCACGCAGGGTGACGGCCGCACCCAGCCCGAACACTTTGCCCCCGCCGTTCTTGAAGCATTCAAACAGACCCACGGGGTATTTCGCACGATATTCGAGACCTATGTGACATCGGCCGGGGCTGCACCGGCGATGTGACGGCATCTTCTTCGGACGATCCTCTATTGGTCAAATGGGCAAAGGGGCAAAACCCGACGCCGGAAGACAAGCCAGGGGGCACAGAGGAACGGAACAGCCCATCCCATAATCCACGCTGGTCTGTATCCCGCATTTGCCGTTCTGCAATTCCGCCAATCTTATTGAAGATTCCTGCGCGCCGCCGCAACAACCCGTTTCCGTAAAAGGAGATAGCTGTTCGGTGGCCTCTTTCCGGCCCATACCCCGGAATTCCGCGCCTTTGACTTCGAAGGAAATCTGCCCCATTTGGCCGCCCCATTCGGCCGGTAGACTCCCTGTCGGTCCTTCGTTATAATGCATACTGCCCTGGCTTGGGCCGGGGCTCCCGTTATTCGACCCTCATATCAACGCAACAGGAGGCGCAACGCTATGGCATCGGCAGTGTTCCATCATTTCGGGGTTCCCAGCGGCGAAAAGAAGCCCAACGAGACCTATCTTGAAGGGGCGAAAGTCTTTGTGACCGATCCGGAGGCCCATCCCTACCGGTTGGAGTTTCTGCGCTTTGAAGAGGGCACCCCCATGCCGCCGGAGCTTTGCAACGGCGCGCACGCGGCCTTTTTGGTGGAATCGCTCGACGCCGCGCTGGCCGGACAGGAGGTGCTCATTCAGCCTTTCGATGCCACAGCTGAACTGCGCTGCGCATTCATCAAGGACGGTCCGGCGCTCATCGAGTTGATGGAAAAGCGCAAATAAGACACCGGTCCCGCCTTTGGCGGGTCCAATGGAGGGAGAATCAGGTCATGGCCATGAAGAAACTGTTGAACAAACCGGAAAACCTTGTGCAGGAACTGCTTGAGGGGTTTATTCTTGCCAATCCGGGCAAGGTTGCCCTTGAGGGCAACAATCTGGTCGTTCGCACCACGCCCAAGTCCAAGGACAAAGTGGCGCTGGTGACGCTGGGCGGTGCCGGTCACGAGCCGGCCCTGAGCGGTTTTGTGGGCGAGGGCATGCTCGACATCAGCGTGCCCGGCGAGATTTTCGCCGCGCCCGGGCCGCCGCGTGTTGTCGAAGCGCTCCGCGCCGCCAACCGCGACGCGGGCATCCTGCTCGTTGTGCTCAACCATGCGGGCGACGTCATGTCGGCCAATCTCGCCACAGGCATGGCGCAGAAGGAAGGGCTGAAGGTAAAGCAGGTACTCACGCACGAGGACATTTCCAGCGGTCCCCGGTCGAATCCCGAAGAACGCCGTGGTCTTGTGGGCTGTCTGCCCGTCATCAAGGTGGCCGGCGCCGCGGCCGAACAGGGCCGTTCACTTGACGAGTGCCTGGCCATTGCCGAACGCATGGAGGCCAACATGGCCACGCTGGCGCTGGCCGTGTCCGGGGCTACCCATCCCAGTACGGGCGAGGTTATCGCCACCATCCCCGACGATGTCATGGTTGTCGGCATGGGCCAGCACGGGGAGGCCGGCGGCGGCACCCAGAGCCTTAAATCGGCCGATGAAACCGCCGACATTATGCTGGACGCGCTGCTTGGGGACATTCAGGCCAAACCGGGCGACGAACTCTTTGTCATGCTCAACGGCGTCGGCGCCACCACACTCATGGAACTCTACCTCGTGCTGCGGCGCGCCGGCCAGAACCTCGAGTCCAGGGGCATAAAGATGGCCCGCACGCTGGTCGGCGAATTCCTCACTGTTCAGGAAATGGGCGGCTTCCAGATGTGCATAGGCAAACTCGACGACGAACTCAAGGCGCTGTGGGACGCCCCCTGCAGTTCGCCTGCGCTGACCATAAAGTAGGGGCCTCACCGTGACCAACGCCATAGCCAGCAGTGAAATGGGCGCAATGTTGCGCGGTGCCGCGGCCCGGGTACGCGACAACCACGAACTCCTCGGGAAGCTCGACTCCGTCGGCGGCGACGGCGACCACGGCACCACCATGCTGCGCGCCATGGCCAACCTCGAAAAGGCCGTGGACGCCGCCTCCGGCAAGGACCTCAAGTCCCTGCTGTATGACGTGGGCTG
>CAZOMH010000553.1:0-3576 GCA_964580415.1 uncultured Nitrospirales bacterium | reverse complement strand
CACCATCGTTGCCAAACGGGCCATGCGACACACCTCCAACGGCTGCTGCGCAAAGACATGGTCTCAGGGGCACAAACCACTGTGAACGCCCTTGCAGGGAAGAAAGCAATGCATGATGTGCAATATTTCGCTTGCCCAAGTCCCCTCAGGCTGGCAGGTTGTAGCACAGATCATTAGGCCCAGTCAAACGACGCGCATTCACCGGAAATTATGCGCATAAATACCCTGTTCATAATGCCTTGCAAAGAGCAAATTCCATTAAACTTGGTGTCTTATGTCGCATACCGCGAATGGACAGCCATGAAAGGGACCCGGGTCATTCTTCGCTGCTCAATGCCGCCCCCGCACTGTCTTTCCGGCATTTCGGCGGGCACTGCACTTGGCGTACCCACGGTTTCAGCACCTGCGGGGTGCCTGGGATCAGGACATATGCCCCGCTTCATTCTTTCCGCCCGGGACCCATAAAACACAAAATCCCGACCCTCAACGGGCCGGGATTTTGCATTTTCCCGAGCTGCCTGCGCGAAATATCAGGATTAGTACTGCCGATTGTGCTGCTGTTCCCGCTCCAGTTCTTCCTGGTATTCCACGCAATAGCGCGCGGCGGGAAACGCTTCAAGCCGTTTCTTCGGAATGCTCTTGCCGCTTCCTTCGCAAATGCCGTAGGTGCCTTTCTGGATGCGGTGCAAGGCATCGGCAATGTCCATCAGCCGCTGGGATTCGCCGCTGGCGATATTCAGCGAAGTTTCCAGTTCAAAACTGTCCGTACCGCTTTCGGCGTAACTGGTAAGGTCCCCTCCGTTGTCGCGCCCGGCTTCAGTGCGCGAGGCCTCCTCAATACTGCGAACGCTGCCCATGAGCCGGTCACGCTCTTCCAGCAGCATCTTTTCGAACCTTTTCACTTCGGTCTTGGTGAGCATCTCCACGCAACCTCCTTGCACTGTGTCGTCGGACGGCTCTGTCTCGGAACTCCGGCAGGTGGCCGAAAAACGCCGCAACTAACTGTACTATCTACACTTGCAACGTTCCAATGTGGTCCGGACGAACAACGTCCGGGACAAAGCCGAAAAAGCGGCGAGAGTGTATCATATGCGTGACAAAGCTGTCAAGGCACTACACTTTATTACATTATACACACTATTCCGAAAGCAACTTGTCTTTCAGGGCAGCCAACTGGTCCGCCAACAACGTGTTCATCAGCGTGCCGACGGGTTCCGCAGCGCCGCGGGGAGCGCCGTCACGATCCCTTGAAGGACGCCGGTCGCCGCGATCACCGCCACCTTCGCGCGAACGGTCCCGACCGCCCTCGTCACGACGCGGACCACGGGGCGAAGCACCGCGATGCCCGGCATCCTCGCCCGGGCGGGGTCGCGAAGACGGTTCCGCGGAACGACGCCGTTCAAAATGATCGCCCTGGGGACGGTCCGCCTCCGCGCGGGGTGCCGGGGGCGGCAGCAATGCCCGTATGGAAAGCGATATGCGCTTCGACGCGGGGTCCACCTTGATGATCTTGGCCTGCACCACCTGGCCTACCTGGAGCACTTCGGAGGGATCCTTCACAAAGCGGGGCGCCATCTCGGAAAGATGCACCAACCCCTCTTTGCCCATGCCGAAATCGACAAAAGCGCCAAACTCGGTAAGATTGGTAACCTTGCCCTCAACCACGGAACCTTCCTGAACCGTTGACATATCGACTGCGGGGCGAACCGGCCTGCGCGGAACGGGCGCGTGAATCCGGCCGCGGTAATCCCGCGCCGGCTCTGACAGTTCGTCTTTCCAGTCTGCGATGGTCATGGGGCCAAACACCGCCGTGGCAACGGGGGCAAAATCGACGCCCTTCACCTCTGCCGGAAGACTGGTCAACGCCACACCGGCCGCTTCGGCGGCCTGCTTGACGGCTGCATACGCCTCGGGATGAATGCGTGTGGCGTCAAGCGGGTCGGCGCCGCCCGTGATGCGCAGGAAACCCGCACACTGTTCGCACGTCTTCTCGCCGATGCCGGACACGGCAAGCAACTGGGACCGGTCCGTGAACCGTCCAAGCTTCTCCCGTTCCACCACAAGATTCTGCGCGGTCCCCATCTGTATGCCGCAAATGAAGCGCAGCAGATGCACCGGCGCGGTGTTCAGGTCCAGACCCAGACGGTTGACACAATATTCCGCCGTACGGAACAGCGCCTCCTGAAGGCGGCGCTGGTTGACGTCATGGGCCTGGGGCCCCGTGGCAAGGGCGCGCGGTTCCACCTTGAGCATCTCGGCCATGGGGTCCTGGAAACGGCGGCCCAGCGAAACCGCCGCCCGGCGCTGCGGATCAAGGTCGGGCATTTCCTGCACGGCCTGGGGCGACACGGAATAGGCGCTCAAACCGGCTTCACCGGCAAAGGCGACCCAGCCGCCGTGAATCCGCTTTTCGCGCAAGAGCATGTTCAGCGAACGGGCCAGCTGCCTGCCCGGACCGCTGTGGCCGACCGTAACGGCGCGGATGCCGTGACGTTCCATCCATTCGGGAAGCATTACCGCAAGGGCTGCGCCGGCGGTCCCGTTTTCGCCGCCTTCAACCCGCACGGCCTCCACACACTCGCCGCGCTCGTTCACTGCGGCCAGCACCACCGCACCCGACCGGTCGGTATGCACCGCAATCACCGGCACCGGACCGACAGGCGGCGCCATCAGCGCCGATTCCACCTGCCCGCGCAGGGAAGCCACCAGCCGCTCGTCGGCAACACGGCGGGCCGTGGCCATGACCTGGCTCTCAATGTCCACCCAGAGCAGACGGCGGTAGGCGTCGCGCACGGACGCCTCAATTTCGGGTTCAAACGACGACCCGGGCTCCTTCACGAAGCGGGAGGTCAAGTCGCGGACCATCGCGTCCTCATCGACAGTGAGTTCCACACGAAGCACCCCGATTCGGGCGCCCCGCAGCAGCGTCAGCAGCGTTGCCGCGTCAACATCCTTCAGCGGCGTGCTGTAGTCAAAGAAGGCCTCAAAGCGCTTGCGCTGTTCGCCCGCATACTTTGTGGCGGAGGAGCAAAGACGCCCTTCCTCCCACATGCGTCCGCGAACCAGCCGGCGCACCTCGTGGTCGCAGGCAAGGCGCTCCGCAAGAATATGCCGCCCCCCGTCCAGCACCTCTTCTTTGGAAAGAATCTGGTGCTCCGGATTGACGTGGCTCTCCGCCACAAAATCCACCGGACCGGGATGGGCAACCTGCATCCACAGATAATCGGCAAAGGGCTCAAGCCCGCGCTGCGAGGCAACACTGGCCGCCTTGCTGTGCCGCTGTTTCTTGAAGGGAAGATAGAGGTCCTCGAGCACCAGGGGATCGGTGCATGCATCGAGCGCCGCAGCCAGCGACTCGGTCATGCGGCCCGCCGCCTGCACGTTCGCGCGCACGGCGTCGCGCCGGTTTGTAAGGGCGATGCACTCCAGATTGCGCCGTTCTATGGCCTCAATCTGCAGTTCATCCAGACCGCCGACCACGTCCCTGCGATATCTCGCAATGAACGGCACGGTCGCGCCCTTGTCCAGCAGTCCCACGGCGGCGGCCACGTGGACGGGTTCCACGCCGACTTCCGA
>CAZOMH010000552.1:0-3576 GCA_964580415.1 uncultured Nitrospirales bacterium | reverse complement strand
TCAGCGCCGGCAGCAGGATGTTCTTTGCCGTGTCCTCCATCGCCTGAATCGCGCCGTCGCTGTTCTGCATGACCAGACTGTAGTCCATGACCAGGTCCAGCTTGAGTTGCCGCGCCGCGGCGCGCCGCAGTTGCAGCCCCGTTTCGGAGCCGATCTCATTGTTGTCTTCAAAGCCCTGAACGGTGAACTGGTTCGGTTCGGCCACCACCGCGTTGCCGCGGGAGTCCTTTAGTCCGAACGCAAAGTCGATCACATAGGGTTTCGAATAGGTTGCCACGGGGTTGACAAGGTTGATGGCGTCCAGCCTTCCGTCCGCGTCCATCCACACCCGGATGTCGATGGTGCGCGGTTTGATGCCCTTCGATGTGAGCGTGATGGTGCCCTTGCTTTCTCCCTTGGGCAACTGGGTGCGGTCGATGCGGATGATGACGGCGCGTTTGTCAAAGGGGCCCAGGTCGGCATCCTCCGGCTTGCCGCTGACGACCTCCTCGACATTCGGCAGAATCCAGGACTCGTCCGCCGTTACGGCAACGGTCAGCTTGGCGATCATGTCGTTGTTGTTCCACACATACATCGCGTACGGCGTCTCGTTGCGGCTGAAGTCGATGCTCGTGTTCGACACCGCTATGGCGTTCTGCTTGAAGTCGCACCCGCCCAGCGCCGCGGCGGCGACAACCAGCGCGGCAAGCATTCCTGTTCGGCCGGTTTGCTTCATGGATCAGCCTTTCCAGTCGGGAGCAAGCGTTCCAAACAACCACAAAGTGCATAGCATAGCACGGAGCGGGCAAGGAAGGGGCGAAAATTGCTTCCCGGTTATCCTGACTGTTATGTTACATAAACCATGTGCAAGCGGCCGCAATACCAGCACGGAAGATCATCCATCAGGCGGGGACGCATTGAGGGATGGTGCGGCCATGTCCCCCTGCCCGAAGAAGTTGCGGAACGGGTGTCGTACGCGGGAAGCGGAAAGCACAAGAAATACCCCGCCCCAGGCGGCCAGTGGGTTCCCACTCATCGGCCCGGTGTGGCGGAATGCGACCACTATGCGGAGAGCGAGTGGAAGAACATCAGGGATGTCCTCAAGGCGGCCATAAAGTGCTCGTGTGTCCAGTGGGAACCGGTTGGCGGGGAATTTCCAGCCCGAGTTTGGGCATTTGTGAACGGAGTACTCCATGAGGCGCGTTTGTCCAATCCGGAACAGGGTGCATACCACGCTTTCCCCATAGACTACCATTCACAGCGTCCGGAAGATCCTTTGAATTTGCTTGAAAAGGCTCCCCATGTCGAAATCCCTGTACATTGACTGTCAACGCCTTGACGAACCGGCCTCCATCGATCCGCTTGAGCGGCAGACATGGGCGGAATTTCGCCTCCACGTGGAAGACGTGTGCGTTACGGAGTTCTGGAACCGCCATACAGAGTCCATATCGAAAACACTGTATATGCCATTATTTGAGGTGGCGGATTGGATGGTAAGGAATTGGTGGGCGCTCCTTTATGAGCCCTACCGAGGCGAATCCCCCCCCCGGGAGGACAAGGCGTGGAACCGCAGTGACTCGGAATGGCTGGCGCGCCACTGTTTGCGGACTGCGGACAGCAGTCTGTTCCTGCCCTTTCTGCGCATATTCAGCAACGGTCCGGCCGTTTCCATAGAGTGGAGCCAGGATGACAGGTGCGCGCCCACGCATATGCCCGGTTATTTTGCGCGATCCGGTTCCGCCCGGTTGGATCGGAATGAGGCCGAGGATGCTTTGAGGGAATTCGTTGCTGAAGTCCTCCGCTGGTGTAATGGCGTAAACGATCCCCGTGTCGGGCAGATGAGGGAGAGTCTGGCCGCAATCGCGGATGCCGATGCGGATGAGCGGTCCTTTTGTCTGTCCGCTGGTTGCATGGGACTGGATCCCTATGCCGTGGAAACTTGGCCCGCGGGAATCGCCGATTTTATCGCCACGACTCTTGGCGGACGTTTGCACGAGCAGATCGTCGGCGATTTTCTTGAATCCACGGAGCCTTCCTCGGCACCGGAATTGTGGACTTGGATTGACGACATACGGCAACGTCTGGGACTGTTGCGGGGAAACCGCGACTTTGCCAGCCGGAATACACCGTTTCGCACCCCCAAGGACCAAGGCTATTCTCTCGCTCGTTGTCTGCGCCAGAAGGCCGAGCTTGCGCCCGGCGAACCCATAGATGATCTTTCGTCGTTTTCGGAAAAGCTCGTTGGAGTTTCCGTCAGGCATCAGGAATGCAACCACATTCCTTCGCACAAGGTGAATGCCGTCGTGGGCTGGGAGGAGGGGGGGCGTGCAGCGGTTGTTGCCGGGCCGCGGCCGGCCCGGGATGACAACGTGCGCTTCCTGTTGTCCCGCGGGATTTACCAGGCGTTTGCGGGATGTTCCGAAGGGGTTCGTCTCCTTACGCGGGCAAGCACTTGGGACCAGCAGGCAAGCCGGGCTTTTGCCGCCGAACTGCTGGCACCCGGAGAGGACCTTGTCGCGGAAGTGAGCCCTGACGCGGATATTGAGGAACGTGAGGATATCAAGAAAAGTCTGGCGGGAAAATACGGTGCGAGCGAAGAAGTGATTCGACTCCAGTTGTACAATCAGGGTGTCTGGCGTTAAAGGCGAAAATTTCATCGCCCGTTGACTGGAGTGAAAATCTGCCCGGAACTCGATTATTTGACCGCCGCCGTCCCCGTGCATACTATTAATCCCGCCCCCGGTCTTGCCCGGGACGGTCAAAAACGCCGCTGGAGGTGCATGCCGATGGTCAGGTCAGGGCTGGTGGTTGCTGTGTTTGTCGCGCTGTCCGCAACTGCCCGGGCGGGCGACGCCGTCCCCGTCAAATGCGGTGACAAGACGGTTTTCACCTATATGCAGGGGCCCGCGCCGTTCAAATCCTACGTGCAGGCCCTGTACACGCCCTCGGGCGTGGACGTCATCCGGGACCATGTGGCCGACCACATTCACCATCACGGACTCATGTTCGCGCTTACCGTGAACGACATCGACTTCTGGTCCGAGACCGACAAGTGCGGCAGGGAAGTGTCCACATCCTTCAAAACCCGTGAAGACGGTGTGGTGGAACAGCTCGACTGGACCGGGCCGGACGGCAAGGTGGTGCTCAAGGAGCGGCGCGTGGTGCGCGCGGCGCTGCCGAAACCCGACGGTCCGGCGGTGGTGACCTGGCGCATGCGGCTGGAGGCTCCGGAGGGTGCCCCGGCCAAGCTGACCGGTTCCCACTATGCGGGGTTGGGCATGCGTTTCCAGGAGTCGATGGACAAGATCGGCACCTTTTTCAATTCCTCCGGCCAGCCGGGTGAACTGGTGCGCGGCGAGGAATACAACGTGCCCGCCAACTGGTGCGCCTACACGGCCCCCTGCGACGGCAAGCCCGTTACGGTGGCGCTGTTTTCCGACCCTGACAATGCCCGGCACCCCGCCATGTTCTTTACCATGCCCGTCGGTTTTGCCTACCAGTCGGCGACGCTGAATGTGTACCGCGAGCCCTTGACCATTGAACCCGGCAAGCCGCTGGCGCTGTGTTACGGTGTCGGGTTGTGGGACGGCAAAGTCG
>CAZOMH010000551.1:0-3581 GCA_964580415.1 uncultured Nitrospirales bacterium | reverse complement strand
CGGCAACGCGGCGGATTGTGCCGTCAACGCCGCCGCTTCACCGGAAAGGTTGGCCGAGGTGGACGTTAGCGGCCCGTTCCACGCGCGGCACAATGCTTGTGCCGCGGCATTGGATGTGCATCTTGCACAAATCTTTGTGCTGCCAGCGGTTAGCAAGCCCGAAAGGCCGGGTGCTGCCGGTAATAACAGGGACAACGGACCGGGCCAAAAGGCGTCCATGCACCGTTTTGCCCGGGCGGATACAGCGGAAACCAAGCCATTCAACTGGGCTGTGTCGGAGACGACCACCAATACGGGTTTGCCCCGGTCCCGGCACTTTATGCGAAAAAGCGCCTGGAGCGCCTTTTCGGAAAAGGGATTCACCGCCAGTCCATAGACGGTTTCCGTCGGATAGGCAACGACTCCGTCCGCGCGCAACGCCTCCACCGCCCGGGCCAATCCGGCCCCGTCCGGCGGAACGATGGTCATGCCAAAGACTCCAAATATGCCCGGAACTTGCCGAGGGCCTGTCCACGATGGCTCAAACCGTGCTTTTCATGGGCGTCCATTTCGCCGAAGGTGCGGTCAAATCCCTGCGGAACGAAGAGCGGGTCGTAGCCGAACCCGCCCGAGCCAAAGGGTTCCATGCTGATGTGCCCTTCGACGGCGCCATATTCGAGATGAACGGGTTGGCCGGGCTGGCAAAATGCGGCGTGACACACAAAACGTGCCGTGCGTTCATGCCAAAGATAGTCTTCCAGCGCCGCCAACAGCTTGGCGTTGTTTTCCGCGTCGGTCGCTTCGGGACCCGCATACCGCGCCGAATACACGCCGGGGGCTCCCTCCAGAGCATCGACCACGAGACCCGAATCGTCGGCGAGACAGGCCACGCCAAAGGCTTGGCTGTAGTAGGTGGCCTTCAAGACGGCATTCTCTTCAAAGGTGGCGCCGGTCTCTTCCGGTTCTGGTACGGCGGGATAGTCGCCCAGACTGCGGACTTCCCAGCGCAGGCCCTGCAACAGTGCGGCAAGCTCGGCCGACTTCTTCTTGTTTCCCGAACCCACCAGGAGCACGTTACCCATGAGCAATAGCCTCCTGTTGCATGCGAATCAATGATTTCACCCCGCCGTCGGCAAGTTCCAAGAGTTGATCGAGGGTGGAACGGTCAAAGGCCGCGCCTTCCGCGCAACCCTGCACTTCAATGAACCGGCCCCGGTCGTCCATGACAATATTAAGGTCAACCTCGGCCCGGAAGTCCTCCGCGTAGTCGAGATCAAGCAGCGGAATGCCGTCCACGAGGCCCACGCTGACCGCCGCACAGCCGCCCTTGAGCGGCATTTTGGCCAGATGGCCGGTCTTGACCGAACTGTCCAGCGCGTCATGAAGCGCCAGCCAGGCTCCGGTGATGGCCGCCGTGCGCGTGCCGCCGTCGGCCTGAATGACGTCGCAGTCGATGCTAATCTGGCACTCACCCATTCCGGCAAGATCGGTTGCCGCACGAAGCGAGCGTCCGATGAGACGGCTGATTTCCTGCGCCCGGCCGCGTGCGTTCTTTTCCCGTCCGGAACGGGTTGCGGTGGAACTGGGCAGCATGGCGTATTCGGCGGTGACCCAGCCCTTTCCGCTGCCCTTTATCCAGGCGGGCACCCTGTCCTCGAACATGGCCGTGCAGATCACGCGGGTGTCGCCGAAGCTGACGAGAACAGACCCTGCGGCATGCCGGGTAAAGCCGCGTTGAAAGGATACAGGACGCAATCCATCCTGTGCGCGATTGTCATGACGGAGAATCATTTGCCCGTTCCCGCTGTCACCAAACAGGCTCTTTGAAGTCACTGTCTTTCTTTTCGCCCTCGCCGTCCTTGGGCGCGTCGGCGGGCGCCGGGGCATTCTCCCCGGGAGCGGGTTTGGCCTCCGGTGACGGCGCGTTTTGCGCGGGCGTTTCGGGAGCGGCCGTCGCCTTTTCAGCGGTCTCCTTTTCATGCGCCTTCGCGGCCTCGGCGGTCATCTGGGTCTCATGCACGTCGCGGTGGTATTTCTTGACCAGATTCGCCCAGACCCCGTCCTCGCCCAGCAAGTCCACGGCCCGTTTCAGTTGCAGGTCTTCCACCGTTTTGTCGCTGGCGGGATATTCGCTCATGCTGCCGTGGTTCTGGTGGTACTGGTTCTCGGGGTTGTCCTTGAAGGACTCAAACATCTGTTTCGCCAGCGCTTCTTCCTGTTCCTGCGTCATGGCCAGTTCGATGTCGGGGAGAATGCCCTGATGGTCGATGGTCACATCGGCCGGCGTGTAATACAGTGCCGTGGTCAGGCGGAGCGCGGTGTTTGCAGGGTTCTTCATGGGGATAATCGTCTGCACACTGCCCTTGCCAAAGGTCTTTTCGCCCAATACCAGCGCCCGCTCGTGGAATTGCAGGGTGCCGGTCACAATTTCGGCGCTGCTCGCCGTGTTGCGGTTGACCAGAATCACCACGGGCAGCCCTTCAGGAAGCACCGGGCTGTTCTCGGTCAGCAGGCGCAGGTCTTCCTTGTTGGCCGCACCCTCCGTCGAGGCCCGGCCCTTGGTATAGGTGACCAGCGAGCCCTTCGGCAGGAAGAGTTCACTGGTGTCCTTTGATGCGGTGAGCAGGCCGCCCGGATTCCACCGCAGGTCCAGCACGAAAGCCTTCATGCCCAGGCCCAGGAACTCCTGAAGCTTCTTGGCAAGGTCGCGGCCCGTGTTGTCCTTGAAATCGCTCAGACGCACATAACCGATTCCGCCCTTCAACAATGCGGCTTCCTTGATGCTCTCAAGCGGCACTTTGGCGCGGCTTACCGTGAAGTTCAGCACTTCCGGCTGCACGTCCGGACCGGCATTGCGGTCTTTGCGGTGGACGGTGAGATTGACCGTGGTGCCGCGCGGTCCCTTGATCAGATTGGCCGCGTCGCCCGTCGTCATGCCCTTGGTCGATTTCCCGTCAATGGCGATAATCTTGTCAAAAGGCTTGATGCCCGCCGCGGCCGCGGGCGAACCGGGCAATGGATGGAACACCATGATATTGCCGTCGGCGTCCGGCTGGATGGACACGCCGATACCCTCGAATTCCCCCTTGGTGTCTTCGCGCATGGCTTCAAGGTCTTCAGCCGTGATGAACGAACTGTTGCGGTCAAGCGATCCCATCATGCCGATCAGCGCGCCCTGCACCACCTTGGGCATGTCCACTTCGCGCACATACTCCCGCAGGATGGTATCCAGCACCACCCCGATGGGTTCGAGTTCGCGGTAGACATCGACCGTTTTTTCTTCCGCCGATATGCGGGCCGCAAAGCCGTTGGTCAACAACAGCACAGCGATCAGCAGAAAACCCAACAAACTCAGGAACTCGGACTTTGAATCGCGTCTTGGCATCTGCCTAAGTCTCCAAAGATCAAGTAAATACGACCGTTATGGCCGGTGACGAACCCGTATCGGCGGCGGTTGGAACGGAGTG
The DNA here is from genome assembly GCA_964580415.1 of uncultured Nitrospirales bacterium. Lineage (GTDB taxonomy): Bacteria > Hydrogenedentota > Hydrogenedentia > Hydrogenedentales > CAITNO01 > CAITNO01. The sequence continues at coordinate 135 of CAZOMH010000551.1, read as the reverse complement.
AACCAATCCTGCCTAAACGCGGATCACCACGCCGGAAGTCTACCAAAGTTGCCGGTGTAATTGGTAACTGTGCCGGTGCTTTAGACTTGCGGGGTCCGGACTGCCGTCGGCGGCGGTTTGATGCGGAAACACCAG
>CAZOMH010000550.1:0-3590 GCA_964580415.1 uncultured Nitrospirales bacterium | reverse complement strand
ACGCGCTTCGCGGCGCATTGCGCGAGGACCCCGATGTCATTCTCGTCGGTGAAATGCGCGACCTCGAAACCATCCGCGCCGGCCTGAGCGCGGCTGAAACGGGCCACCTCGTGTTCAGCACGCTGCACACAACCACGTCAGTCGACACGATCAACCGCATGATCAGCTATTTCCCGCAGAATGAACGCGACCTGATCCGCCAGGAAATCGCCTACACGCTTCAGGGCGTGGTGTGCCAGCGGCTGCTCAAAAAGATTGGCGGCGGCCGCATTCCCGCCGTGGAGATACTGCTCGGCGGAAGACCCATCGTGCGCGACGCCATCCTCGACGGCGACCTTACCAAGTTGTACGGCATCATCGAAGTGGACAGCGACATGCGCAGTTTCGACCAGTACGCCGTGGAACTTTTCCAGAAAGGCATTGTTACCCGCGAAGAGGCCGTCTCCGCGTGCAGCAATGAAGAGGGCTTCGCCCGTGTTGTGTCGGGCATCAAGTCATCCGAAGGCCGCAAGCTGCTCAAGTAGCCCGGACCGCGCCGCAGCCTACCAGTACGTGTAGAAGTACAGTTCGGTTGTCCAGCACTGGAAGGCCAGAAAGCCCAGCATGCCCCAGAGCGGCTCCATGGACTTTGCCCGCAAACACATCCGCACCACCGCCAGCGCCGCGGGACCCACCAGGAAGGGAAAAAGGTAGAGGGCAGACCGTTCGCCCTCACCCCGGGCCAGGTACAGTAAATTCAACGCCACTGCCGCAATCACCAGCGCGGCCAGTGTGGCCCGCGGTCCCGGCCCGACAGAACTGTCGTCCCCCGCACCGCAGGCGTCCCGCCCGCCCTGCTCCGGCCCGTCTCCTGTACCGCAGGCGTCCCGCCTGCCCTGCTCCGGCCCGTCTCCTGTACCGTAGGCGTCCCGCCTGCCTTGCTCCGTCTTGTCGTCCGCCCCCCCGCGGCCCGGGGCAAGTATCTGCCGCAGGAACAGCAGCGACACCGGAATGCCCGCAAAATAGAACCATGTCGCCGGATTGAAGAACACGCGGAAGGTCCAGCCGGGATAGCGCGGCGTGTACAAATCAAGATTGTACTGGTCGAGATCGAACTGTGCCTTGCATGCGTGCAGCACGGCAATATAGTCAAAACCCGACCAGAACCGCACCAGGCCATGCACGGCCGCAAACGCCGCAAGCATGAGAACCGCTGTGCGCGCCACCGTCCCGCGCGACCCCGGCCGCGCAAAGGCAAACAGTCCCGCCACGGCAAAATAGGCGCCCACCCCGACCAGCGAAAAAGACAACAGCGTCGCCACGCCGTACGCCGCACCACCCGCCAGCGCATGCAGGGAGCGCCCCCCGCGCAGGGAACGCTCAAACCCCCACAGTGCCGCAAGCGTGAACGGCGTGAACAAAATGTCCGCACTGGTGGCGGTGAAAAGCACTATGGAGGGGACCAGCGTGTATGCCAGCACGCCCGCCAGGGCCGTGCGGGCACCGAGACAGGCACGCAGCCATCCGTACAGCGGGAACACGCCGAGCGCCCCAAAGGCGGCCGTGGCCAGTGAAAGCGCCAGCGGGTCGCGCGTGAATATCCATGACATGACCCACAACAGCGCAATGGGTCCCGGCGGATGCACCTTGGCGTGCATTGACAGGTACGGCCGTATCTGCGCATAGCGCGCAAAGAGATCATGTATCGTGCCCGTCTTGCCAATATCGCCGATATACTCATACGCCTCGCGCTGGTAGGCCTGGGAAATGCCGTCCGTGCCGTGCCGGAGCATCGCCAGCGTGCAGGCGAAGAAGAACAGAAAAGCGGCCGTCGCGGCGAGGATGCGCCGTGTCTCGGCGGCGTCGGGCGCGGGTCCCAGCCCTGCCAGCGCCAACGGCACAGAAGATCGCGCCAATGCCGCCGCAAACCCGAAAAACACGGCAAAGGGTCCGAGATGCCGGGAAAGTTCGCCCAGCCCGGCCGTGAGCCACGGCAATGCGCCCCCCGGCGCGCGCTGCGACTGCACCGCCGCCAACACCACAAGTATGGCAAGGCCGGCCACAAGCGCAACGGCCCGGCCCGTTCCTATGCGTGCGGGGCACAGTCCGGAACGGCGGGTTGCAAACAGCACAGTCGCCACCGCGGCCCACAATACCGTCAGGGGCACAAGGGGCGTTGAGAATGCGGGCAAATACAGCGCATAAAACGGTGTCGGGTGCTGGTAAATACTCTCCACCCCGAGAATCCAAAGCACCGCCATACCCGTCAGATACGCGGCCATTACCGCAAGACTGGTCCGAAACAGAAGTCTGCCTGCCGGCATGTTCATGGAATTCATGCATGCATTATGCCCCTTGCGTCCGGGGGAATTCACCGTGGGCACGGCATGCGCCGGTGTTTCTCAGGAGGCATCCTGATAGAATGTGCGGAAGAGAATATGCTTCCGCACAAGACACTGTGTCCGGCTATGGGAGTTTCCGATGAGTTCTGCTTTGTTCGTTCTCCTGCTGGCTGTTGCCAATGCCGTTTCCCCCACCGGCGCGCCTCCGGGGGACGGGCCAGGCGGCGCGTTGCTGGCAGAGGCCAACGCCGCCGTGGCGGGCGCGGCGGACCGTGCGGCGCGAGACCCGTTGCGTCCCGTCTATCATGTGACCGCCGCCGCGCGTTTCATCAATGATCCCAACGGTCCCGTGTGTTTCAGGGGCGAATACCATGTGTTCTTTCAGCATCTGCCCTACTGGGGCGAGCGGCAGGACTGGACGCGGCCGGTGTGGGGCCATGCCGCAAGCAGTGACATGGTTCACTGGCGTCATCTGCCCGTCGCTCTGGTACCCGGGCCGAACTCATACGACGCCGATGCGGTTGCTTCCGGCTGCTGCGTGATTGACAATGACACGCCGACAATCCTCTACACGGGCGTCGGAAACGGACGGCAAACGCAATGTGTCGCCACAAGCGACGACAACCTCAGAACATGGCACAAGTGCCCCGCCAATCCGGTTATCGCCGACAGACCGCCGCTGGAGGGGCTTGAGGACGGCTTTCGCGATCCCTGCGCATGGCGCGAGGGAAATGAATGGCGGCTCCTGGCCGGATCGGGTTTCAAGGACCGCGGCGGCACGGTGCTGTTGTACCGCTCGACCGACCTGCGCCGTTGGGACTTTCTCGGTCCGTTGTGCAGCGGTATGGGCAGGCACTGTTTTCAGTGGGAATGTCCCTCTTTCTTCCCGCTGGGCGGCCGCCACGTGCTCATCGTGTCACCCCTCTACCGCGACGCGCCCGGCCTGCGCGGGATGGTCGAATATGCCGTCGGCGGGTACCGGGACAACCGTTTTGAACCCGGGGCATGGCATCCGGTTGATCTGGGCGGCCCGACGGTCTACTACGCACCAAACAGTTTCGCAGACGACGGGGGCCGTCGCATCCTCTGGGGATGGATCATGGCAGACCGTCCCGCCGCGGCTGGATGGTGCCATTGCCTGTCCTTGCCGCGCGTGTTGACCCTGGCAGCGGACGGGACACTGCGGTACGCGCCTGCCCCGGAACTAGCGGCCCTGCGCCGGAACGGGCGCGTCCGCGAAGACCTCCTGCTGGAACCGGACAAGGAAAC
>CAZOMH010000549.1:0-3592 GCA_964580415.1 uncultured Nitrospirales bacterium | reverse complement strand
TTGTGGCGGTCCATTGCGCGGCGCTCTCGCCGACGCTGCTGGAGAGCGAGTTGTTCGGACACGAGAAGGGCGCGTTCACGGGCGCGACGGTGCAGCGCAAGGGCCGTTTCGAGATGGCGGACGGGGGCACGCTGTTCCTCGACGAGGTTTCGGAGATCGACCCCTCGATTCAGGTCAAGCTGTTGCGCGTGCTGGAGGAACGCACCTTCGAGAGGGTGGGCGGCGAGGAGACGATCGAGACCGATATCCGCCTGATTGCCGCGACGAACCGCGATCTGCGGGCGTATGTGAAAGAGGGGAAATTCCGCGAGGATCTTTTCTACCGCCTCAACGTGGTGGATATCCTGCTGCCGTCCTTGAGTGAGCGGGCGGGCGACATCCCGCTGCTGACCGACCGGTTCCTGAAGGAGTATTGCGGGCGGAACGGCAAGCGGATTGAGGGGTTCACGCCCGATGCGGTGAACCTGCTGACGGCCTACGACTGGCCGGGCAACGTGCGTGAACTGCGCAACGCGGTTGAGAAGATGGTGGTGCTGTCGCGGTCTGAGCGGCTGACGGCGCGCGATGTGCCGGCCAACATCCGTGACGCGGTGCGGGGGCATGCGGGGGGTCTCGGCCGCGCGCCGGCGCTGATGACCGGTTCGCTCGCGGACACGGAGCGGCGCAAGATCATGGCGGTTCTCGAGAAGAACGGGGGGAACCGCACGCGTGCCGCGGATGAGCTGGGAATCAGCCGGCGGACGTTGCACCGGAAGTTGCGCGAATACAGGGAACTGCCGGCGGATGAGGAGTTGCGGACATGATTCAGCGGATTTGGACGGGCTGTGCGAAGGGGGAGGTCAAGGAGGCACGCGCCCCCGGTTCCCGGCAGCCCAAGCGGATGGGTGAGGATCTGCCCAAGGAATGCCCGCGCTGCGAGGGGCTGGCGGAGGTGCAGTGCGGGACGTGCAAGGGGGAAACGATGGGTTTGTGTCCGACCTGCCGTGGAGAAGGGGCTGTGGCGTGATGAGTGAGAGACCCGCTTTTAAATTGCCGAATTTTGAGGTGTTGGAACTGCTCGGCCGGGGCGGCATGGCTTCGGTTTGGAAGGCACGCCAGATTTCGCTCGACCGGCTTGTGGCCATCAAAATCCTTTCGCCTTCTTTTGCGTCGGATCCGGAGGACATCCGGCGCTTCAGGTTGGAGGCGCATGCGGCGGCGAGCCTGAAACACTCCGGGATCGTTCAGGTCTATGACGCGAACTTCTCGGACGGCGTGTATTATTTCGTGATGGAGCTGGTGGACGGGTACACCATCGGGGATCTGGTGCGCCGCAAGGGGCGCGTCTCTGTGGAGGACGCGCTGATTGTCGGGGAAAGTGTGGCGTTGGCGCTGGATTATGCCTGGACACTCCATCAGATCATCCACTGCGACATCAAGCCCGACAATATCATGGCGGATGCCGACGGTACGGTGAAAGTCACCGACCTGGGGCTTTGCCGTTCGCTCAAAGTGGTCAAAAGCGGGACGTCGGGAAATGCGGACGAGATCCTCGGCACGCCGGCCTACATGTCGCCCGAGCAGGTCTACGGGAACGAAAAGCTCGACTGCCGTTCGGATATCTATGCGTTGGGAGCCACCCTGTACCACATGGTGACGGGGAGGATGCTCTTCCAAGGGAAGACGGATGACGAGATGATCCGTTGCCATGTGGACGCGTCGCAGGCCCCGGACGTCAGGACCCTTGTGCCCGATGCGGGCGCCGGGTTCGCGCTGTTGCTCGAGAAGATGTTGGCGAAAGATCCGGCCCACCGGCACCACGATTGGAAACGGGTGCTGGAGGATCTGAAACGGGTGCTCAAAGGGCACGCGCCCTGGCCGGCGCTCATCCCCCCGAAAGGGAGCTCGATGGAGCGGAACGTGTAAGGGCGGGGGGCGGGCGAAAACGGGAAGCCCGGGTTTCGAAATGACAGAAGGACGAATAGCCCGTGACGGGGTGCGGGGGGTGGCACGCATCGCGGGTGCTTGAGTCCGAGGCCGGGAAATTGGATCTGGAAGGGCTCGGGCCAGGCCAGACACTTGCGTTCGAGTGGGGCTGTGGCCGAGAGTCCTGCAGAGGGTGAAAGGGCTTTGCAAGCGTGAGGGGAATGTCGTATTCTGCAAACCCGAACGACATGAAGCGTTATATCATACGGCGGGTGCTGGAGATGGTGCCGACCACCCTCGGGGTGCTGGTGCTTACGTTTCTGCTGTTCCATGTCGTGGGCGGCTCTCCGGCCGAGGTGGTGCTGGGCAAGAACGCGACGGCGGAAGCGCTGGCCACGTTCGATGCGTGCTACGGGTATGACAAGCCGCTGCTGTGCGGGAACTGGTCGGATATCCGGGCGCTGGGCAACACGCCGGTCGGCCGGTTGGAAAAGCGCGGCGAGGGCGGGCTTCGCCGTGTGCCGATCGCCTATGCGCTTCCGGCCGGCGCGTACCGGATCAACGCGGGGAACGTGGTGCTGGGGTTGCGCGAGACCGCGACGGGTGTGACCGACGAAGCGATGGTGGACGGCCCCGCGCCGCTGACGTTCGCGGTCCGCGAGGGGTGGAAGGCCGTAACGCTGGATGTGGGCGGCTCCTTGCCGGAGGTTCTCCGCCTGCGGAAGAAAGCCGGAGGTTTTTTCGACTCCCAGTTCGTTCACTATGTGCGCTCCTTGGCCACGGGTGATTTCGGGGTCTCCACCGAGCACAGCCTGCCGGTGGCGAGGGTGCTGAATGGCGGCGTGGGTCCCTCCCTTTCGCTCACGGTGCCGATCCTGGTGGGCGGCACGGTTGTCGGCGTCATGCTGGGGTTGCTCTGCGCCGCCTGGCGCGGCGGCGCGACGGACAAGCTTGTGCTGGTTGTTTCTACGGTTCTGATGAGCGTGAACTATGTGGTGTGGGTACTGGCGGGGCAGTTCCTGCTGGCGTTCAAGCTGCGGCTCTTTCCGATCTGGGGCTTCGAGTCGGCGGCGTACCTGGTGTTGCCGGTGCTGATCGGTATCGTCAGCGGGCTGGGACGCGATGTCCGGTTCTTCCGCGCCGCGATTCTCGACGAGGTGTACAAGCCCTATGTGCGCACGGCCCAGGCCAAGGGCCTGAGCGGCAGCCGCATCATGGTGCGCCACGTTTTGCGCAACAGCCTGATCCCGATTGTCACGTATGTCAGCTTGTCGATCCCGTTTCTCTTCACGGGCAGCCTGATGCTCGAGAGCTTCTTCGGCATTCCCGGTTTGGGGAATGTCAGCCTCAACGCGGTCCACTCTTCGGACATGGCGGTCGTCCGGGCTGTCGTGATTCTCGGCGCGCTGCTGTACCAGGGCGTGAATCTGGTCACCGACCTGTGCTATGCCTGGCTCGACCCGCGCGTGAGGCTGGGGTGATATGGCGAAAGAAACGAACATACTGCGGCGGTTGTGGCGGCGGTGGGACACGCGGGCGTGCCTGTTGGCCGTGGCGGTGTACAGTTGCGCGGCCGTGTACGGCGAGGCGGTCTACCGGTATTACCGGTGGACCGACCAGACGCCGTCCTATAATCAGGTGCATGAGACGGCGCGCTATGTGGCACCGGCTTTCGTCCGCGCTTTTT
>CAZOMH010000548.1:0-3599 GCA_964580415.1 uncultured Nitrospirales bacterium | reverse complement strand
GCCGCCCGCAGCGGCTGCACATACTCCGCCAGCGCCTCATAATCCGCCTTCTCGCCGTGCAAATACACACAGTCCCCGCTCACGATAATCCCTGCGGGACGCGGCGTCAGTTCAAGAATATCCTTCACCGCCTGCTGAATCATGTCGTCAGGATTGCAGTCATGCTCCCGCGCATTCCGGTCCGCGCAGACATGCGTGTCCGAAATCAAAACAAAGCGGTTCGGATCAACCCCGCCATCCGCCCGCCCCGTGGCCGGCAACAACACCCAGCCGCCCACCGCCAACGCGGTGCCGGAAAGAAAAGACCGTCTGGATATGGATTGCATGGTTAGCCTCCTTGCGATTGTATGAAAAATGATACCTTCAAAGCGGGGAAAGGCCCTTTGCCAAACTAGAGAGTATTCCTGTCGTCGGCCCCGGATAGAACTTCACGAGCCCAGGCGACAGTCGACTCGGCCCACAGCACCATGCGGTCCAAATCCATGGACGCGGGCAAATCCCAGTCTCCGTCCTCGTAACGGAACAGCGTGCCGAAGGGCGTCAAATAGGCCAATTCCCTTGCACTTGGAGGGGTGGGCGCCTGTGCCGCTTCCAACAGCGCTGTCAGCGCTCTGATATCGTGGGTGAACGGATAGGTAATGTTTCGATGCAAGAGCACCGATTTCAGAGCCTCTTTCACGGCCTGCTGCGCGTGGAAACCGATTGTCAGAACCGAAATTGCCGAGTCTTTTGCCAGACAGTGTACGGCCTGCAAATCTCCTTCAGCCTTCCGCAATAGGCCCCTTGCTTCAGGCTTCTTCCTATTCATATAAACGTCCGTCTGTCGCAGCTTCAAATGCCAGCGTGTTCGGTGTGTGTTGAGACAGACAAAAATGCTCCTCATCGGTCACGATGAGATCAACGGGACGTATTTCCCCCTCGAAGACCGTCCCGATCGCCCCTCTCAGGCGAAAGATCTCCTCAAAAAGGTCTTCCACCTTTGGCTCAATGACCAAGAAATCCAGATCGCTGTCCGGGCGTGCAGTCCCCTTCGCGTGCGAACCGAAGAGGATTACACGCGATCCCGCCGGCGCGGCATCCAGCAGCGCCCTTGCGGCGGCGTCTATTGTTTTGTCTTCCATGAAAGACGGTCCCTCTATCTTTGCGCAATTATACAACACCCGGGATTCACATTCCCCTGCACCAAATTCATATGGGAAGTTCTCTTGGCCAAAACCGCTAAACCACGTCAGATCATCCGCGAAAACGGTCAATCCCACCAGAAGAAAAGCGCGTTTGTCTCCTTCAATTCCCGGGCCAATGCCTCGACCGTGTTTGTTCCTTGGTCAACGATATCGGGACAGAACGCATACATGCGTTTCGCCATCGCCTCCACATCGTCCAATCGTTCTCTAAAATGGCCTGAGATATGACCGCTGCAATCTGTGATGGAATAAGGGTAATCTTGGTAGAGGCGTTTCATCCAAAGCAGAACAAGATAGTTGTCTATATCATAATTAAGCCCGCTTACTCCCGTGCAGGCCATGACAGCAAATTGGTTCATCGTGGGAAGGACCCAAATGACGTACTGTTCTTTGCGTTTGTCTAAGAGCCTGTCATAAACGAATGCATAACAGCCCCAATCTTTCAGTCGCTCGTGGTGCTCGTCCAAGAATTTCTTTGCAGCCTTGGAAGTGAGAGTGAACTGAAATGCTCCGGGAACTTTGGCGGTTCGCGGTCTCTGCCCCGTAATGCGTTCTATTTCAGCCAGTGCATCCAGGAACTGTGGTGCTTTCGCACGCTCCGAAAACTCCAACACCTCAAGATAGGGCGCTGCCTCCGGAGTCTCCTCAACACCCGCTTCTTTGACCTTGGCCACCAGTTCTATGTCTCCGATAGCTGCGGCGAGCATAAGGGTGTTGCATCCATGGCCACAGTCCATGTCCGCCCTGGCACCTGCCTTTAGCGCCTCTTTGGCCTTGGGACCGTTTCTTTCCATCAGCGCCTCGAGGAAATCCCTGTCAACCTTGTCCAACGCGTGCCAGTCAAGCGTTGTGCCGATTTCGATTCCGTCAAAGGCGACCTCCAGCGGTTCAAAATACGTATCCATCTCCTCTTGCGGGGCATCAGCGTTCCCGCGTCCCAATACAGACCGGACCGCAGCCAGCATAGCGGCGAGGAAGCCTTTTTGGGCCATGACCGTATCTCCTCGAGTTAAGTCGTCCGACTTGTTCTCTGGCATTGTTGAAGCCCCTCAGAACCCCACGCACTTCAACGCCTGAAAATACAGCCAGTGCCCGAAATCGCTTGGGTGGTTAATGTTGTTGGCCCGCATACTCGACACATCCTTGCGGGCCGTTGCCTTCATCCACAGGCCGTAGACGTCTGCATAGGCGCAGCCGGCCTGTTCCGCGGCGCGCCGCGTCGCTTCTGCGTAGCGTTCCATGCGGTGCGTCCCAAACTTCCAGTCCGGGTTCGGCGGAAACGCCGAATACAAAATGCACTCCGCACCCGTGCTCTCCCGAATCTGCGCCACGATCAACTTCAGGTTCTCGGTGAACTGCTCCGGCTCAGGACCGCCGATGTTGTGATCGTTCATGCCAAACCCGATGAGGACCAAATCGGGCGCATGGTCCAGAACCTTCTCCTTCAGGTGCGGCATTTCCGATCCCGTCGATCCGCCGTTGGTCGCGCCGTTCTCCACGGTAATCTGCGCCTGCGGGAACCGCTCCGACAGATACCGCGCCCACTGCGCGTGAAACACCACCCCGGGACCGCTCGAATCAATCCCTACGGTAATGCTGTCGCCAAAGGCGACAATCTTGAACGGCCCGCCCTTGCGCAGTTTCTCCACCGTCTTGGGCAGCAATGCCGACTGGTCCCTGCTCTCACAAAACGGCGCGGCATCCCTCGCCTCATAGTCCACATACACAAAGAACGCGCGGTTGCCAAAGCCCGGATAATCACTGTGGTTGAAATCCTTCTTTCCGTACAGCATGTTCGTACTGAAATCGGGAATGCGCGAGTCCGCGGTCCGCGCCACCGTGCCCGCGGCATAATCGACCTCATAGTCCCGGCCTGGTTCGTACACCACAGTGTCCGCCTGTCCCGGTTCATAGGTGCTCCGCACCACCACACCGCCCTCGACCAGGTTGCCAAAGCACAACTTGCCCGGCTCCGTCTTGGCCAGCACCAGGCTGTCACCCTTCATCACCAGGGGCATGGCAGGGGCCTTGGGCGCCTCCTGCGCAAATGCCGCCGCACCCGTCAGACCGATAGACAGGAGAACCATGGCCATCGGGACAACCCCAATGCGCCCTGCAAATGTTGCCGACTTGCTGCTCATGACATAATGATCCAGGGTTGAATGTAATCGAAGAACTGCATCAATCCGGCAATCCCGGAAAGCGCACGCTGATTATGTCGGACCCGTTCCACCGATTCAAACTCCCGTCCTCCCCAGCTCCGGGCGGGTCGAAACAAATGATGCCTCAACCTTTTCGGAAGAGGCGGAGATTCTGATGCGTGTGGAGCATACACCCCCCCCGCCCTCGCAGGGGGAACCTAACCTGGATATCTCACCACCCGCTGTAGTGCGCCCACAACTCTTTGCAGGGCGA
>CAZOMH010000547.1:0-3609 GCA_964580415.1 uncultured Nitrospirales bacterium | reverse complement strand
CCCAACTCGGGCGACGAACCGGGGGTGCAGGAGGGCGAGGGCGATGCCGCCGATGAGCGGGTCCGCGAAATGCTGGCGAAACGCCTGGGCGCAGGCGAACTGGAAGACCGTGAGGTCGAGTTGACGGTCAAGGAGTCGGGCTCCGACTCGATGATGCAGGTCTTTGCCGCCAACGGCATGGAAGAAATGGGCATGAACATGCAGGAAATGCTCGGCCGCGTCATGCCGCAACGCAGCAAATCCCGCAAAATGCCCATCCGCGAGGCGCGCGAACTGCTTATCCAGGAAGAACTTCAGGAACTCATTGATATGGACCTGGCGGCCCGCAGGGCCATTGAACGGGTGGAAGATTCGGGGATCGTGTTCCTGGACGAAATTGACAAGATTGCCGGACGGGGCAGCCCGGGCAGCGGTCCCGACGTCTCCCGGGAGGGCGTTCAGCGGGATATTCTGCCGATTGTCGAAGGCAGCACGGTAATCACCAAGTACGGCCCGGTGCGCACCGACCACATCCTTTTCATTGCCGCCGGGGCATTTCACATAAGCAAGGTGTCGGACTTGATCCCCGAACTGCAGGGACGCTTTCCGATCCGGGTCGAACTGACCAGCCTGAAAGCCACCGAATTCTCCCGCATATTGCGGGAGACCGAATGCTCGTTGATCCGCCAGTATGAGGCCATGCTGGCCACCGAAGGGGTCCACCTGGAATTCGAGGACGCCGCCATTGAGGCACTGGCCCATTTTTGCGAAAAAGTGAACGAAGAATCGGAAAACATCGGTGCCCGACGGCTCCACACCATCATGGAATACCTCCTCGAAGAAGTCTCCTTTGACGCACAGGACCGTACCGGTCAGACAGTGACAGTCACCCCGGCCATGGTCGAGGAACGACTGTCGGGGACTGTGGAAAAACAGGACCTGACCCGGTACATTCTCTAGCGGGGGCCAGCGGTGCTGCATCTTAATGTATTGGAAAAGGCCGGACTGGCGGTGGCCGCAATTTCGGGCCTGAGCGACGGCGACTGCGCCTCCCGGACGGAAGCGACGCCGTCACGAAACGCCTTTCTGGAAAAATGCGCCATCTTTCCGAAACGGCTGGCGCGGGCCAGGCAGGTGCATGGCACCGTTATTCATGCCGTAGACGAGGAGTACCTGAAAAATCACCCCGGGGGGATACCCGATTCCTGGCCGCCGGGGGACGGACTCATCACCAACCTGCCCGGTGTCGCCCTTGGCATAAGCGTGGCGGACTGTGTTCCCTTGTGGATATTTGACCCGGTTCGGCGGGCACTGGGCCTTTTTCATGCGGGCCGTGAAGGCACTGTGGCCGGAATGGCCGGTGCCGGGGTTCAAGCGATGGGGGAGACCTATGGTTCCTGTCCCACCGATTTACTGTGCGTTATCGGACCCTCCGCGGGACCTTGCTGCTATGAAGTAGCCCAAGAAATGGCGGAGTATCTGAGGGAGCGCGGATTTCCCGTTTCAGGAAGAAATCTTGACCTGTGGGAAACCAACCGCCGACAGTTGGGATTGTCCGGTGCGGTTCCGGACCATGTGTATACCACCGGTCACTGCACACTGTGCGGGGACTTGTTCCACAGCTACCGTAAGTCGGGAACGGTCGAGCGCAACCTGGCCGTGGCCATGTTGTGAGTATGGGGAGTATGCCAACGAATCCAGTTATGTAATACTAATTCTGACAATATTGTCAATGCCCCCCGCCTCCCCTGGCTGGAACAGTTCCGTGGGGCCAAGGCGAAATCATCGGGTTATGCCGGGCTACTGACCAGCGTGTACACAACCTAAGTTTTGTGCGTAAATTGGTGTCTGCATTCGGGGGAAGTTGCGCATTGGCGCGGGTTTGTGCTAGGATGCCGCCTGTCAGAATGTGCCTATGCGAAAAAGTGGGTTTTCGCCCACTTTTTTTCATTCTTAGTCCGGTCTTCGGACCGGAACATGGAGTCTTTTGTTTGACGGTAGACGAAATTATACGCACCGCTTGGGCAGTGTTTGACCCCGAATTAAAAGAGCAGGGGTACGAACTGGTCGAAGTTGAATATGGCCGGCAAGAGGGCGTGTTAATTTTGCGGGTGTATATAGACAAGGCATCCGGCGGGATAACGCTGGATGACTGTACTGCCGTGTCACAGGTGCTTAGTCCCGTGCTGGACACCCGTGATTTTGTCGGCGGTGAATACATGCTTGAGGTTTCGTCGCCGGGCTTTGATCGCCCGCTGCGGAAGCCGGAGCATTTTGTGCGGTTTGCAGGCGAACCGGTAAAAGTGGTGACGCACGCCCTGGTGGGCGGGCGAAGCCGTTTTTCCGGAGTGCTCAAAGGATTCGAGGATGACCTCATACTGCTTGAGGTTGACGGTGAGCCGGTCTCGATCCACATCGAGAATTTGAAAAAAGCGAGACTGAACCGCTAGCAATAAAACAGCGGAGGAACCAGCCTTGGCCGATGATCTTAAATTAGCCCTGGAGCAGATAGAAAAGCTCAAAAGCGTTGACCGCGAGACCCTTCTCGAGGCCATCCGCGGCGCCATTGAAACCGCGGCGCGCAAAAGCATCACCCGTTCTTCGAACATAGCCGTGGAGGTGGACCAGAACACGCTCGCCTTCCACGTGTTTGAAATCAGAACGGTGACGGACCATGTCAAGGACCCGGCCGCGGAAATCTCCCTGGAGGAGGCGCTCGCGCTGAATGCGGACGTGGTTGTGGGCAACCGCCTCAAGCTGCCCGCGGAACCGAAGGATTTCGGCCGCATTGCGGCCCAGACGGCGCGCCAGGTGATCATTCAGAAACTGAAAGACGCCGAGCGTGACCGCATTTACGGTGAATTCAAGGAGCGTGAAGGCGACCTTGTAACCGGCACCGTAAAACGGATCATGAGCAACAGCATCATCGTGAGCATCGGCCAGGTCGATGCGATAGTGATGCCCAGCGAGCAGTCGCCCCGCGAGAAATACAAGGTTGGCGACCGTATCCGCGCCCAGGTTGTCAAGGTTGAGAAAATGCCCAAGGGCACCTCGGTCAAGCTTTCGCGGACCTCGGTGGACCTTGTGCGCAGCCTGTTCGAGATGGAAGTGCCCGAGATATACGAGGGCATCGTGGTCATCAAGGCCATCGCGCGCGAGGCGGGCAACCGGACCAAGGTCGCCGTGATGTCCAAAGACCCGAATGTGGACCCGGTGGGTGCCTGCGTGGGCCTGAAGGGTTCCCGCGTGCGTGCCGTTGTGGAAGAGCTCTCCGGCGAAAAGATTGACATTGTGCGCTGGAGTGAAGACCCGGTCCAGCTCAGCATCAATGCGCTGAACCCCGCCGACATACTTAGAATACACCTGAATCCGGACACCAAGTCCATCCAGGTAATCGTGCCCCAGGACCAGTTGTCGCTGGCGATCGGCAAGCGCGGCCAAAACGCGCGGCTTGCGTCGCGGCTTCTGGGCTGGAACATTGACATACGGGGCGACAAGGACAGTGAAACACCGGAACAGGCGGCCGAAACGCCGCCTTCCGAGGAGGATGCCGACGGCATTGTGAACGAAACCGAAGAACCGTCCTGATCAATCCGTGCTCTTTTGGGTTGTGCCGCCATACCCGCCGCG
>CAZOMH010000546.1:0-3623 GCA_964580415.1 uncultured Nitrospirales bacterium | reverse complement strand
GCGGGTCTCGTCGTACTGCCGGCCTTCCTCGCCAAAGCCCACCGTGAAGGTTGACGGCACACTCCCCTGGTCGGCCATGCAGCGGACAATGGTGGCCGAGTCCAAGCCGCCGCTGAGGAATGCGCCGACGGGCACATCGGCCACGAGATGGCCAGCAATCAGGGAATCGAGACAGGCGCCCAGATCAACCCCTTGTCCGGTTTCCCGCCGTCGTGCCACTTCCCCGGCAAGGTGCCAGTACCTGCGGACGGACAAATGGCCGTTCTTCCAGACGGCGCAATGGCCGGGGGGAATCTGGCGTATGCCCTGATAGAAAGTCCGCGGAGGCATGGTGTAGAGATAAGTCAGATAATCGTCCATTGCCTCGAGATCGAGGGACAGATTCACGTCCGGACAGACACGCAATGCTTTAATTTCCGACGCGAAGTACAGGGTCCCGGCGGCGTCGGCAATATAGAGGGGTTTTATGCCCAAGGCGTCGCGGGCCAGAAAGAGCGTCCGTTCATCCCGGTCCCAGAGTGCGAAGGCAAACATGCCTCCAAGCCGATCAATGCAACCCTCCCCCCACGCCGCGTAGGCGGCCAAAAGGACTTCAGTGTCGCTGTTTGTGGCGAACGCATGCCCCAGGCCGATCAACTGTTCGCGCAGTTCCCGATAATTGTAGATTTCTCCGTTGAAAACCACCCAATAGCGACCGTTTCCATAGGGCATTGGTTGTTGGCCCGTGGCAAGATCAATGATGCTCAGGCGGCGGTGCCCGAGGGAAACAGCCTCTTCAAGATGAAACCCTTCGGCATTGGGTCCGCGGTGCGCAATGAGGTCCGTCATGCGGCGGACTAGTTCAGCGTCCCCGCGGCCGGCCATGCCTGCGATACCGCACATGTTTACCGCGCCTCCAGAGCGGCAAAGGCGTCCAGCAGCGTCTTTTCCTCGCGCTGCCAGTTGTACTTCTCTTCGATAAGCCGGCGTCCGTTGGCTCCCAGTCGCGCCGCGTTCTGCGGGTCGCTTAGCAGTGCGCTAATGGCATCTGCAACCGCCTCCGGGCGGGTGACGTCCACAAGAAGGCCGCAGTCGGCCTCCCGGACGATGCGGGCCACTTCAACGGCGAAATCCGGGGCCACAACGGGACGGGCCTCCCGCATGTAGTCAAAGAGCTTGTGCGGCATGGCCAGCGTGTGGTTTATGGAGCCCGGTTGAAACAGAATCAGCCCCACTTGGGCAAGGGCAATGTAGGCCGGAACGGCGTCAAAGGGAACGGGCGGAACAAACACCATGTTTTCGTCGAGACCGAGTTCGTGTACCCGTGTGACGTAGGCATCGAAGCTGCCATACACATATTCGCCCAGCACAATGCATCGGAGGCCGGGATAGTCGGAAACGAGCAGCTTTACCGCATCCAGGAGTTGCCAGGAACCGCGCACGTCGCCAAAGATTCCCTGGTGCAGAATAACGGGATGTCCGGCGAAACGGGCCGCTAGTGCTTCGGGTATCCCGGTACGGGCGGGTTGGAGCCGGTTGGTGTTGATAATGGTGACACGGGGAACACGGAGACCGACCCAGGGCGTCTCGAAGCTCTCGCGGGTCAGGATGATCAAATCGGTGAAGCGCGCCATGATGCGCATGGCGCGGACGGTGAGCGCATGCATGAAGCCCCTTGCGAACAGCGGAAAGAATTTGGCGAATTCACTGGGGATGTGCTCGTGCATGTCCAGCACGACCTTGCCGCCGCAAAGGAGCTTCACCGCCAGGGCCGCCGCCCAGGATTCAGGTTCGGGCGCGAAGTAGACATCGGCCCGCTGGCTGCGGCCGAGGCGAATGAGGCGCAGCGCGGCCAGAAAGCGCCGGGGCAGACTGGAGGCGGATTTCGTGAGGATAAAGCGTATGCCATGGCGGTCAGGCCCGTCCTGAAGGGGGGGTGTTGTCCCCCGGGTCGGAGGCGGACAGATAGAGACGATTTCGTGTCCGGCCGCGGCAAGGCTGAGCCCGATCTTCTGGTAGACCCGCTTGTCGAAGGGTTCGTGAATCACACTGAGCATGCAGATGCGCACCGGTTAGAACCTTTGGGCCTGACCGTTTCGGGCTGCCTGCAGTGCGCTGACGGCGATGCGCGTTGCTTCAACGCCGTCGTCGGCGGTGACGTGGAGTTGGGCCTTTCCCTGCACGGCCTGGATGAAGTTCTCCAACAGCGCGGCATGTCCTTTGTCCTGACTGGATTTCCACTGCCCGGCGCCGGGCGCATTCTTGATTTCCAGCGTGCGGAAGTCATCCAAAACGGCAGTACCCCCGCCGGAATAGACCTCAATCCGTTCCTTGCCACAATTGGGTGAACCGGCGACGGTATAGAGAATGGTTGCGATGGACCCGTCTGAAAAGCGCAGGATGGTGGAAAGTTCGTCCGTTCCGCCGCCGCACTCCGCGGAAACGGAAACGAGTCTCTTGCCGGCTTCGGGACAGGTTCTTGCTGCTGCGTCGGGCATGACCACGTGGCGCACAAAATCAAAGAAATGAACGGCTTCGCCCAGAATGCGTCCCCCTCCCACTTCCGGGTCCAGGGTCCAATGGTCGCGGGGCAGCGGACCGGCGTTGCAGCGGTACAGAATGCTCTTGGGGACGGGAGACTCTTTTGCCAGCGCCGGAGACGCAACGTTTGCCGAAGAACCGGAAAAGGCTTGGATCAGCCGGGCTCCAAGGGGCGAAAGACTCCGGTTGAACCCAACCGAGACCAACACCCCCGCCTCTGCGGCGGCATCCCGGACGCTTTCGCATTCCGCCACTGTAAGTCCCATGGGCTTTTCGACAAAGACATGTTTCCCCGCGGCAATCGCCTCAAGCGCGATCTGTGCATGGAGATTGTGCCGGGTGGAAACGAGGACCGCATCAACCGAAGCGTCCTCCAGGACATGGTGATAGTCCGTGGTACAGTTGGCGGCCTTGCAGCGGTCCGCAACGGCCCGCGCCTTGACCCCGTTTCGGGTTGCAATGGAGACGATTTGCACAGCTGACATGCGGGCCAGCGCGGGCAGTTGCACTCCGGTGGCGAAGGAACCCGCCCCTATCAGCGCAACGCCAACCTTTCCCGTCTTGGCGGTACTGGTGCCCGCGGAGACAGTTCTCAGGCATCTCTTGCGTTTTAGTTCCTCTGACAGTCCCGCCCGGGAGAGCGCACCCGCCGCGTCTTCCGCTTTATCGCTGTAGCGCAATGCCGCGGCAAAGATCGTTCCGGAGGCCAAGGCGGTGTAAGCCTTGTCGGCGTCATCGACAGAAAAGAGGGTTGGGGACAGTTTCAGGGGATGGAGGAGCGTCTTTTCAGCGTTGTCTCCCGTCAGATTCATGAGCCGGAGGTATTCGGCCATATTCCTGCCTTCGGTCCAGCGCACGTAACCGATGGGGTAGTCAAGTCCTTTTTCTTCATATCCCGCCGAATAACGTCCCGGACCATAGGAACAGGAGATGCGGAGGTCCAGTTCTTTCTGGTACATGGCATCGCGGTTGAGGTCCATGCCCACGGCGCCCACAACGATAACGCGCCCCTTCTGGCGGCACAGGTCGAACGCGGTGTTGACCACCTCGTTGGAAGCGGTGCCGGCGCAGATGATAACGGCGTCAGCCCCGTATCCGGCCGT
>CAZOMH010000545.1:0-3631 GCA_964580415.1 uncultured Nitrospirales bacterium | reverse complement strand
AAAGTGGGCAGCCAGGAATCGAGGGCATAGCGCAGAAACTTCACGCACAGGTAGGAGAAGCCCATCATCAATACCACGGGATGAAAGGCCAGCCGGAAGTATTCGGCCAGCGAGAGATGTTCTCCGCTCTCCGCCTGAATATCCGCCTCGTTGTCCTGCGCCGGAACCACCAGCGGGGCCAGGCCGACATCCTCGGGTTTGTCATGGTGGCGCCAAATGAGCATCGCCCAAAAGAGTGATGCGACGATGGTGGCACCCCAGAAAGACCACCGCCAGCCCGCGTAGGCCAGCAACATGCCGCCCACAAGCTTTACCACCATCGTGCCCACAATGTGGCTGGTGGACCAGACGCCCATGATCAGCCCGCGCTCCTGCGGACGAATCCAGTGGGCCACTGCGCCGACGCTGCTGGGCCAGCCGGTGGACTGCAGGAAACCGTTGAACACCATGAATATCAGGAAGGTCCAGTAGGTGTTGGCAAAGCCGAACACGCAGTTGACAATCATGGAAAGGCCGAGTCCGCCCACGAGCAGTGTCTTGGGTGCCCACTTGCGCCCCAGGAAACTGGTGATGAACTGCCCCAGCATGTAGGCAATCAAAAAAGCACTCCAAATGTTCGCAATATGGTTCCAGTCCAGGCCGAGACCGCCCTGTTCGACCGGGGCGGCGATAAGCGGCTTGGCAAGGCTGTAGACCTTGCGGCACAGGTAGAAGCCCGAATAGGCAAAATAGGTGCTCAACAGCACATTCCACCGCCAAAAATTGTGGGCGGGGGTTAATACACCGACCTTGTCATTGGCGACGGCTGCGCTATTGGACATGATGCAAGACTCCTGCACGGGGAAAGTACCAGAAACGGGTATTCTATGGATTTTCTCTGCAGGGAGCAATAAGAAACGTCCAGAACAAGACGTAGTCAGTTTGTCGGACTATGCCTGGCAAATTTCCTCCCGCTGGTCTGTCGGGCCGTTCTCTTTGCCCGACCGCTTCGGCGGGACCATAAATCGGTCCATAAAAAGGTTCCGGCCCGCGGCGGGGCTGTGCCCGCAGGCCTTTTCCAGTCCTATGTGGGGCTTGCCTCCAATGTTTGGGCATGCTTCATTTTCCAAAACCGCTTCACGGTGTAGGCGGGTTTCTGTCCGGCATTACATAAGTGCATGACAGATCATGGTTTGCGCACGACTTTCCTTGACAGAATGTGGGTCGCAGATATACTAGTCATGCGTAAGGGGGTAAGTATAACCAGTAGAATCCGAAACTGCCACAAGAAGGGAAATCGTCATATGCGCCTGGTTTCCCAACGGCAACGTTCACGGGCATTCTGCCAAAGTTTGCGGTCGTCACTGCAGTTGCACGGGTAACCAGTAAGAAACGCGAGCGACCATGGCGTTCGGTTTGTCACGAAATTGGCCAAAGTCCGGCAGACTGTTAGCGTCGGGGTAAAGAAAGGTGTATTATTCCGCGTTGGTTCCGGCGGTGCGGAACCGACAGTGCCCTTCCAACACAACCTAGGCGATGGAGATAGAGTATGCGTGCTATATGTCTGTTTGCGGCTGGATTTCTGCTGGGGTCGGTGTGCGGTGCCGCACCGGCGACTGTCGGCGTCATGAAGTGCGAATATCGCATCAATCCACTGGGTATTGACGTTGCCCAGCCGCGTCTGGGCTGGGAAATAACGTCGGGAGAGCGGGGTGTGGTGCAGTCCGCCTATCGGGTGCTCGTGGCCTCGACGGCGGAGCAACTCGCGAAGGATGCCGGTGACCTGTGGGACTCGGGCAAGGTGGCTTCTGACCAGTCATCGCAGGTGCCCTACGGGGGCAAGCCGCTTGTTTCGGGCCAGCAGTGTTTCTGGAAGGTGCAGGTGTGGAACGGGACGGATGAAGTGTCAGGATGGAGTGAACAGGGAAAATGGTCCATGGGCCTGCTGAATGCCGAAGACTGGAAGGGCAAATGGATTGGGTTTGACGGGGGAGAGGACGGGGCAAAACTCGTCTATGCGGACATCGCAAAGGCCAATTGGATATGGTTTCCGGGCGGAAACCCGGCCGCGTCCGCTCCTGCGGGCAATTGCTGGTTTCGCTCCTCGCTTGTCGTTCCGGAAGGAAAGACGGTTGAATCCGCGGTGGCGCATGTAAGCGTGGACAACTGGTGCGAGGTGTTTGTCAATGGCGAGTTGGTGGGCAGTACGGGGGAATTCAAGCTGGTGAAGGAGTTCAACATTGCGCCGAAGCTGCATTCCGGCACCAATGTCATTGCAGTGGAGGCTGAAAATACCGGGGGCAGCCCCAATCCGGCCGGCTTGTTGGGTTCCTTCCTTGTGCAACTCAAGGGTGAAAGCGCGGTCCAGGTTGTCACCGGGGACGGATGGCGCGTTACCGACAAGAAACAGGACGATTGGGCGAGTCCGAAATTGGACGATGCTCAATGGAGCAGGGCGCAGGTGCTTGGCAGTTTCGATATGGCGCCGTGGGAGTGCGGGACAAAATCGGACCAGAGCCGGTTGGCGGCGCGCATGCTGCGCCGCGAATTCACGTCGGCGAAAAAGGTGGTCCGCGCCACGGCGCATATCTCGGGGCTCGGGCTTTTTGAACTGCATGTCAACGGGGCCAAGGTAAGCAGCGATGTCATGGTGCCGGGCCAGACCGAGTTCAAGAAGCGGGCGTTCTATATGACCTACGACGTGACTGACCGGATGCTTCAGGGAAAGAACGCGGTTGGCGTGATGCTCGGCAACGGACGTTTTTATGCGCCGCGGTTCACGCAACCCACAGCGACAAACACGTTTGGGTATCCCAAGTTGATGTTCCAGATGTGCATGGAGTATTCCGACGGCACTTCGGAAACGGTGGTGAGCGACACAGACTGGAAACTGACCGCGGACGGTCCCATACAGGCGAATAATGAGTATGACGGCGAAGAGTATGACGCGAGGCGCGAACAGCCAGGCTGGGATTTGCCCGGTTTCGATGACAGCGCCTGGCGGGCGGCGGAGGCGGTTGCCGGCCCCGGCGGCGTGCTTTCAGCGCAGATGTCCGAACCCATCCGGGTAATGGACACCGTCAAGCCCGTGGCAATAAAGCAGCCAATGCCCGGAATATACGTCTTTGACATGGGCCAGAACATGGTCGGCTGGTGCAAACTGTCCGTCAAGGGGGACAGGGGCACCCAGGTGAAACTGCGCTTTGCCGAAACGGTCAAGGACGACGGCACGCTCTATTTGGACAATATCCGCGGCGCGAAGGTTACCGACATTTACACGCTCAAGGGCGGGGATGCCGAGACGTACACGCCCCGCTTCACGTATCACGGATTCCGCTATGTCGAAATGACCGGCTATCCCGGAGAACCGTCGCTGGACGTCCTTGAGGGGCAGGTTGTGCATGACGCAGTGCCCCGGGCGGGGGGCTTCGAGTGCTCCAACCCGCTGGTCAACCAGATTTACAAGAATATTTACTGGGGTACCCGCGGAAACTACCGCAGCTTCCCCACCGATTGTCCGCAGCGCGACGAGCGCCAGGGCTGGCTCGGTGACCGTTCAGCAGAGTGCCAGGGGGAGAGTTATCTGTTTGACATTTCGGCGCTCTACAGCAAGTGGGTGTGCGACATGCACGACGGGCCGCGCGAGGACGGA
>CAZOMH010000544.1:0-3645 GCA_964580415.1 uncultured Nitrospirales bacterium | reverse complement strand
GCAGACGCCGCCCAGTTTCTTGCGCTCGACCACAATGACCTTTGCGCCGCGCTGGGCAGCGCGGATGGCCGCCACATAACCGCCGGGTCCGGAACCGATTACCGCCACATCGTACTGTCGCATGGAATATACCTCCGCTGTTGGGCGCGTTTAGAACGCAGCCTCTTCAAGAATGGCCTTGAGACGGCCCATGAACTGGGCGGCCACCGAACCGTCAATAACGCGGTGGTCGCTGGAAATGGTGAGTTTCATTATCGGCCGAATTTGTATGCCACCGTCAATGACCACGACCCGGTCCTTCATCTGGCCCACGGCGATGATGGCACTGTCGGGCTGGTTGATGATGGCCGTGAAATGGTCCACGCCATAAGCGCCGAGATTGGACACGGTGAAGGTGTTGCCTGTGTACTCGTCGGGCAGCAGTTTGCCGGTCTGGGCCTTGGTGGCCAGTTCCTTGGTGGCGGCGCAGAGGCCCTCGAGCGAGAGCGTCTGGGCGCGGCGGATGACCGGCACGATGAGGCCGGCCGGCAGCGCGGTGGCCATGCCGAGATTGATGTCCTCGACCTGTTCGATTGCATCGCCGCACCAGCGCGCGTTGACCTGCGGGAACTCGCGCAGCGCCTTGGCCGTCGCGTAGAGCACGATATCGTTGAAGGACGGCTTGAACGCCTTGGTGCGCGCGCGCAGCGCCTTGGCGCCGGTCATGTCCACCTCGATGGTGATGTACCAGTGCGGCGCGGCAAACTTGCTCTCGCACATGCGGGTGGCGATGATACGGCGCATGGGGGTCAGCGGGATGCGCTTGACGCCCGGGATGTCGCCGGCGTCCGCGGGCG
The DNA here is from genome assembly GCA_964580415.1 of uncultured Nitrospirales bacterium. Lineage (GTDB taxonomy): Bacteria > Hydrogenedentota > Hydrogenedentia > Hydrogenedentales > CAITNO01 > CAITNO01. The sequence goes on along the minus strand of CAZOMH010000544.1, from coordinate 2,809 downwards.
CTTTTGCGGCGGCAGGGGCCGCGGGCGCGGCCGACGCGCAAAGCACATCGTCTTTGGTGATCTTGCCGCCGATGCCGGTGCCCTGCACACCGCGCAGGTCCACGCCCGCGTTCCCGGCAACGCGCTTTGCGACCGGGGTGGCCTTCACGGAACCTGCGGAAGCGGCAAAGGCTTCCACATCTTCTGATGTAACCCGTCCGCCGGCACCAGTGCCGGAAACGAGCGCGGGGTCAATGCCCTTTTCTGCTGCCAGCCTGCGGGCGCGCGGCGAAACGGGGCCGTCCGACGCGGCACCAGCGGCGACTGCCACAGGGGCACCGGGAGCGGCAACGGATGCAGCCGCCGCTGACACGGCGGCGGGTGCCGGGGCCGGGGCCGCGCCCCCCCCGCCGCCCGCGCCGTAAGCCGACAGGTCGGGGAGCGCTTCGCCGGCAGCGCCGACGAGCGCAACAACGGTGAGCACGGGCTTTTCGACACCGGCAGGCACCAGAATTTTGCGCAGTATGCCCGACGCGGTGGATTCGCATTCCACTTCGGCCTTGTCGGTCTGTATGGAGAAGAGCGGGTCACCCTCCCTGACGGGGTCGCCCTCGTTCTTGAACCATTTTACGATCTCCGCCTCTTCGACGGAGTTGCCCATCTTGGGCAGCACGATTTCCTGCATAACTCGTTCCTCAGTTTATCCAGCCTTCGCGGCGGAGTTGTTCCTCGCCGTCGGCGACCCACGAAACAATGGGACTGCCGGCGTCTATATGGCTAACCTCTTCAAGGACGGCCCCGGTACCACCTGCACGGTAGAGCCCGCGCACGCGCACCGCACCGGGATCGCCGGGATTCTCATAGTGCATGGCCGCCGCGGCAACCAGGGCGACATATCGCGGATCGACACCGGCCTCAACGCACTGCTTCGCAGCCCCGATAATGCGGTCCTCGGGACCCAGCTTGCGCACGGGGTCGCGGGCGACGCGCTCGACCTGGTCGGCCAGCGCCTTGTTGTGGTAGCGGCGCACAAGGTCAAGGCGGTGTGCCTCGAGTTCTGCGCGGTCCAGACCGCGGCGACGCGCGAGCGCCTCGCAGCTTTCGGCGGTGGCGGCGGCGACCAGTTCGCGCACCTTGTCGTCACGAATGGCCTGCCAGATGTATTCATGGCCGTGCAGTTTGCCCAGGTAGGCGGTGGCCGCGTGGCTCATGTTGTGGACGAACAGTTTGCGTTCGACATAGGCCCCGAAATTTGAAATCGGCTTGAGGTGGGCAATTTCCGGAATGGGGCCGCGGAAGGCGTCACGGTCCACCGGGAGTTCGCAAAAGGCCTCCACGCAGACAAGCAGCGGGTCGGCTTCCTTTTGCGCGCCGGTCATGACGGGCACCATGCGCCCAATGGATGCCTCGACAAAGCCGACCTGCGCGTCCAGCGCGGCATGGCAGGATTCGGGCAGTTGGGCGCGCAGCTTTTCGCGCAGGAAGGAGCCCGCATGAATGAGGTTCTCGCAAACAATGATGTCGAGCGGCGCGGCGCCCTGCCCGAAGCGCAGCGCGAGCCCCCTGGCCAATGCGGGGACGATGTGGGGCAGGGCGTTTACCCCGACGGCGGTCGAGGCGATGTCGGCGGCGGCTACCACCTGCGCAACGGCGTCCAAATCGCGGCCGTTGACCGCATCGACGCGCCCGACCAGAATGCGTTCGGCGCCGTCGCCGACGATATCGATGGGATAGCCGTGGTGGGCACGCAAAGCTTCCACCACAGGCTCCATCACATCCACAAACACCGTGCGGTAGCCCGATTCAAAGTACAGTTGTCCCAAGAAGCCGCGGCCAATATTGCCCGCGCCAAAATGCACCGCTGTTTTCAACGTGTTTCTCCTGAAGCCCCGCCGGCCGGAGGGACGGGGGAAGTATATCATTCGAAAAGAACGAAAAGTTAGTTGGACGCACTGGAAGCGCCGGCATCCCTGCCGGCTCTTTGTGACCAGAACAACAGGTTTCGAACAATCCAAAACAACGGCCGGCAGGGATGCCGGCGCTCCCAGTAGGAACCGACCCCAACCGTCCAACGTTAGTCGCGCGGTTTGGCGTTCCACAGGAAGCACGACAGGATGAGACAAAGCACGGCCGAGCAGAACCAGAAGGTCATGACGGGCGTGAAATCGTGGCTTGGAAGGCCGCCCACGACAATCTTGTGCCCCTCGATGAGCCTGCCGCTGATTTTCTCCTGCATGGTCGCGCCGATATAGCTGACCAAGCCGACAGTACCCATGGCGACGCCGCTTGCCTTCTTGGAGCAGATGTCGATGGCAATCAGTCCGCCGAGGAAAGCGATAAGGCAGCCAATACCCATGCCGTAGATGGAAGCGCCAATCAGGTGTTCAATGCGGTAGTTCTTGTAGACACGCAGGGTGTTCTCCGCGTCCACAATGCGGCATCCGTGCCAGTTGGGCATCCAGTCGGGCATCCATGTGGGGGCGTTCACGGTCCACTCCGGCTGTTTGGCCTTCTCAACGGGGGCCACGATGGCGTTTTCGCCGGGATGCACTCCGGAACCGGCCAACGCCTCCAAAATCTCCGGTCTGGCCGCGCCGACCCCTATTTTGTCCAGCAGCCCACGGTCCAGCGTGCCCACAAAGGTGGTGGGGGTCATCGCGAAAATGCCGAGACCGATGACCATGAACAGGCAGCAGACAATGGTGACGACATTGCGCTTTGAGTGGAACAGAAGGTCCGATATGAACCCGGAGGCAAAGGTGCCAAAGGTTTCGAATATCTTGGCCACGAAGAAAAGGCCGCCCACGGCCACCAGCGAATAGTCCTTGGA
>CAZOMH010000543.1:0-3649 GCA_964580415.1 uncultured Nitrospirales bacterium | reverse complement strand
CCTGGGCAACGTGAACCTCGCCGCCATTGAGGAATACGACACGCTCGAAAAGCGCGAGAAATTCCTCAAGACCCAGGCCGAGGACCTGAACAAGGCCCGAGCCACGCTGCTCGACGTGGTCAAACGCATCGACGCCACCATCACGCAAATGTTTCTCGAAACCTTCGAGGAAATCAGCGAGAACTTCAAGAACTACTTCCGGCGCCTGTTCAACGGCGGGCAGGCCCGCATCTACCTGCTCGACGAAAACGATCCGCTCGAATGCGGCATCGAGGTCGAAGCGCGCCCCCCGGGCAAGAAGCCCCAGTCCATTTCGCTGCTTTCGGGCGGCGAGCAGGCCATGACCGCCATCGCCATGCTCGTCAGCATCTTCTCCGCCAAACCCAGCCCGTTCTGCGTGCTTGACGAAGTGGACGCGCCGCTGGACGACGCCAACGTGGAGCGTTTCCTGGAACTCATTGACGAGTTTACCGCGCAGAGCCAGTTCATCATGATCACCCACAACAAGAACTCCATGGCCAAGGCCAGCGCCCTCTTCGGTGTGACGCAGCAGGAGCCCGGCGTGTCCCAGGTGGTCTCGGTCCGGGTCGAAGACGCCCCGGCAAACTAGGCATCGACCGCATGGAACAGCAAGAACCGGGACGGTCCCAGGCCAAACGAAGCGAAAACGGGACCCGCGCCGGTTGCCCCGAAAATTCGGCGTCGGAAACGTTTGCGCGCCCAAACGGCGCTCCGCCTGCGGCAGTCCCTGTCTCTTCCCTGAGCGTGCTGCACCTTTTCAGCAACTGCAAATGGACGGGCCCCGCCGAACCCGCGCTCAACCTCTGCCTTGCGCTGCGCCGGCGCGGTGTCGACGCGCAGTTCGCCTGCGCCCCCGAGGCGGGTTCCTCAATTAACAAGATCGTCGAAACCGCCCGCGACCGGGGCATTGAGCCCGTCCTGGAATTCCGCCTCAACAAGCACCGCAACCCCATGCATAATATGATGGACCGCCGGGCGCTGCGCCGCCGTCTTGACGCGTATCCGGTCGATATCATCCACTGCCATCTGGACAACGACCACGAGATAGCGCTGGAACCCGCGCTGGAACGCAATATTCCCGTCGTGCGGTCAAGTTACGAAGGACTCGGCTTCAAGAAAGACAAACGCCACACAGCACTCCTGCGCCATGCCGCCCTTCTCATTGAACCCTCGGAAATCGCGCGGGAACACGACCTGGGCCTGCCCGGGGCCGACCCGGCCCGTTTTGCCGTCGTGGCCGGCGCCATCGACACCGAACGCTTCGATCCCCGCCGCGAAACGCCGGACGGCCGGCGATGGCTCAATCTGCCGCGCGACGCCTTCGTCGTCGGCATCGTCGCCCGCATGCAAACCCACCGCCACTACGAGGATTTGTTTCAGGCCGTCGCCAAAATGGCCGCGGACGATCCCCGCGTGCATCTGGTCGTCGTCGGCCGCGGCAGCAGGCAGGACAAGGTGGGCTTTGAACCGGTGCGCCGGCTGGGCCTGGAGAATATCGTCCATTTCACAGGATATATCGACGGCGAAAACTACGCAGGCATGCTGAGGTCTTTCGACACCGGCGTATTCCTTGTGCCCGGCAGCGACGGCACCTGCCGCGCCGCCCGGGAAATACTGGCCATGGGCCGCCCCATGGTCGTCGCCGACCGCGGCATGCTCCGTGAAATCGTCACCGACGGCACCGACGGCATTGTCTTCGACGGCACAGCCGGTGGCCTGCACAGCGCGCTGTGCCGCATGCGCGACGACCGTGCCTTCCGTCTCGAACTGGGCCGCAACGCGCGCCGAACCGCGGAAACCCGTTATGCCCTGGGGGTTCAGGCGGAAACCGTGGAAAACCTGTACCACCGGGTTCTTGGCCGATAGCCCCCCGGAAAGGCTCATCCCATGAGCGCGCCGGAAAGCACATTGTTGAGCAGGTGCAGCAGTATGGGCGGCCACAGCGAGCGTGTAACCTCCATTGTCAGCCCGAATACCCACCCTGCAATAAAAATGCTCACACTGGGCGGCACCAGCCCCCAATGGGCGCCCTGCACATACAGCCAGCCCGGCCAGTGAATCAGCAGAAACAAGAACGCCGTCAACAGATTGGCCCTGTGAAACGACTGGCCGGCACGGAGCCGCTGGAAAATGAAGCCGCGAAAGAGCAGCTCCTCCGCAAAGGCCACAAAGGACATGCCGATGATCAGCCCGGCCCAATCCGTACCGGTCATGACGGCCGGCTTGTGCAGCCCGCCCCCCTGAAGCAACAGGGCGGTGGCCGCGCACACTCCAAGATAGCCGACGGTAATCCCCAGACCTATCGCGAGGGCACGGCCCCACGGAAACGTGTTTAGCCGAAGAAACGCGGCAAGCCGCACCCCCTCGACCCGCTTCAAATAGACCATGACGGGCAGGACCCAAAGCAGCAAACGCAACCCCTGGGACCAGCACTGGCGCAGCCAGAGGGAGTCGATACCGTGGTCCACCGGCATGAGCAGGACCACCCGCAGCATCCATGCGGTATAAAAGGCCAGCACAAACCCCCAGAATCGCCGGCTGGAACGGTTCGCATCTTCACCGGGTTGGATTGCGGCGTTCATGGAACACATGTTTCCTCAAATGGGCAAACGGACTGTCCGCGGTTCCTCACCCGCGATCCAGTATTGACGATTTGATCACCGCGAAGTATTCGCGCAGGCACGCATTCGCCATCAGGTACCACGGTGTGGGCGCCGCCAACGGCTGCAGTTCCAAACCCACCCGCTCCGCCAGCATGCGCACGCGCAGCAGATGAAAGTCGCTGGACACAACCGCGGCCTTCCAGGGGGGCGGCCCGCCTTCGTGCTGCAAAATAACTTTCGACAGACGGAGGTTCTCCATGGTGCTGGTGGCCTTGTCCTCCGCAAAGATGCGCGGCCGGTCCACGCCGTGTTTGGCCAAATAATCCGCCATGGCCTCGGCCTCGGTGCGCGTCTCCCCAAAACCGCGGCCGCCGGTGACAATGATGCGGCACCGCGGATGGGTTTCCAAATAGTCCAGCGCCGTGTTCATGCGCAGGCGAAGCATCTCCGACGGAACTCCGCCGTGCAGTCCCGCGCCCAGCACCAGCAGCCAGTCTTCGTCCCCCCCCGCTTTCCGCAGCGTGGCGGTCCATATAAAACCCTGCACAATGACGAACGACGCCGCAAACAGTGCCGCCCCAATGTAGACCATGTGCCGCGACCGCCGCCAGTCTCCCCCCACGGCAACGGGCCACCCCCGGAAGAGCGCCAGCGCCCAAAAGCACAACAGCACGCCCAATACGCCGGGCAGTACCGTGCCTGTGTTCAGGCCGCTGCCTATGCACAGCACAACCACCGTGTCGGTGATCCCGGCCGCGCCGGCCACTGCCAGAACGCGGCTGAAAGAGACTATCCCCGCGCCCCGTACTGCCGCTGATAGTACTCGCGAAATTCGCCCGACTTGATTGGACGCCACCACCACTCGTTCTCCTGATACCAGCGCACCGTGGAATCAACACCGTCGTCCCAGGGTGTTTTCGGCGCCCAGCCGAGCGCCCGCAGTTTTGCGCCGTCGATTGAGTACCGTCGGTCGTGCCCCGCACGATCCGCCACCGGCCTGATTAATGTCTCGTCCCGTCCGGTTA
>CAZOMH010000542.1:0-3650 GCA_964580415.1 uncultured Nitrospirales bacterium | reverse complement strand
CTACGGCGCCGTCATGACCCCCATCTACCAAACCTCCACCTTCGCCTTCAAAGGCGTCGGTCAGCCCGGCAAGTTCGATTATTCCCGCAGTGGCAATCCCACCCGCGCCGCCCTCGAATCCTGCCTCGCCGCCCTCGAAAACGGCACCCGCGGCTTCGCCTTCGGCACCGGTCAGGCCGCCGAGGCCACCATCATCGGCATCTTCAACCCCGGCGACCAACTCGTCGTCCACGACGATATCTACGGCGGCACCTATCGCCTCCTCTCCACCGTCCTGGCCAGCCGCGGCGTCGAAGTCACCTTCGTAAACCTGCGTGATATTCCCGCGTTACGTAAGGCCATCAAGCCGAATGCCAAAGCCATCTGGATCGAATCCCCCACCAACCCGCTCATGAACCTGGTCGATCTCAAGGCCGTCGCCGCCGTCGCCAAGGAGCATAAGCTCATCACCATTTGCGATAACACGTTTTTGTCGCCCTGTTTCCAGAAGCCGTTGGATCTGGGCATCGACGTGGTGTTGCACTCGACGACCAAGTACATCAACGGGCACTCCGATGTCGTCGGCGGTGCCCTCATCGTGAAAGATGCCGCCCTCGCCGAAAAAATCGCCTTCCTGCAAAACGCCATGGGCACCTGCTCCGGCCCGCAGGACAGCTTTCTCGTCCTCCGCGGTATCAAAACCCTCCCCCTGCGCATGGATGCCCACAATAAAAATGCGCTGGCGCTCGCCCGCTGGCTGCAAAAACACCCCAAGATCAGCGAAGTGCTGCATCCGGGCCTGGAAAGTCACCCCCAGCATAAGTTGGCCCTCCAGCAAACCACCGGCTTTGGCGGTACCTTCTCCTTCCGCGTGAAGTTCCATTCCGGCGATGGTCGGGCGGAAGTTTTCCGACTGCTGAGCGCGGTGAAGATTTTCACGCTGGCCGAATCGCTGGGCGGCGTCGAATCGCTCATTGAACACCCCTGGACCATGACCCACGCCTCCATGCCCGACGAAGCGAAAGTGGTTGCCGGCATCACCGAAGACATGATCCGCGTATCCATTGGCATCGAACACGCAGACGACCTCATCGCGGACCTGGAGCAGGCGCTGGCGGCGGTGTGAGCGGAAAGTCGGTACGGCCCTGTTGAACCTGATTCGCAAGTATTCAAGGGAGTTTGAATCCTTGCTGCTTCACAGCCCGGCATAGTGTCTTGCCAATTGCCGGTACCGACCCGTTCACCATCTCGGGTGGTCCGGTTTTGGCTCCGGGGTCCAATCGGTACGGCCCGTTGAGTCCGACACGGACGCAACCGGTTCGAAACCGGAATACGCTGCGGTATGGACGACAGGCAACTCCCCTGCTTTCTCTTTCTTCTGCTTTGTGTGCAGGCCGCATTGGCCGGTGCCGCGACGGTCAAGGGCATGTCGATTGACCGCATGGGAGCGGGTCTTCCGGCGGGATGGGGTATCCGGCCGGGACGAAGCGCATGAATTGTCCATCGCGCCGGATTCCGGACCTTTGGGCATCGCTTCCTGGCAGAACCGCGACCTGCTTGTCTCGGCATTGGCCGGAGCTTTGACGTGGGGCAAGGCATCCGTTTCCACCATGATCTTGCCATCGCCGACGACGGCAGTGCGGCCAGATCGCCCCCCCGTTCCCAAGTTGCTCCCGGGAACGCAATTGCCCGCGAAGTTGCGCGTCCCAATTCCATGATAAGATGTCCGCGCAAGAACCAACCGGAGTCGCATCGTCATGTTCATTCGCCTGTTCACTGTGTTTGACGAGTCCATGCAACCCACGGCGGTCAAGAGTCGCATCGTCATGTTCATTCGCCTGTTCACTGTGTGCCTGTTTGTCTCCATGCTTGCCCCGGCCGCCCCGGCCGCGGAAGCCGCGCCCGGTTCGCTGCCGGTGATTCATATCACCGACCTCTACCATCCCCACAACGATCCCGACGATCACTTCGATCTGGCCACGGTCTTTGGTATTTCTGCCTTTGACCTGCGCGCCGTTGTCATTGACATGGGCAAGGACGGGGTCGGACGGCCGGGCATGCCCGCGGTGCGGCAGATGATGCACATCACGGGAAAGACCGTACCCTGTGCAACCGGGCTGGTGGAAAACCTGAAGTCCCAGTCGGACACCTGCGCACAACAGTCTCCGGAGGCACAGGCGGGTGTCAGCCTGATCTTGAAGGTTCTGCGCGAATCAGACAAGCCGGTAACGGTGTTTTGCGTGGGCAGCCTGCGTGACATGGCGGCCGCGTACAATCGTGAACCGGAACTGATGAAGGCAAAACTGGCCCGGTGTTACGTGAACGCCGGCGACACGGCGGGCGGGATGGAATGGAATGTCGGGCTGGACCCCCATGCTTATGTGCGCATCATGGACAGCGGTTTGCCCGTTTACTGGATGCCCTGTTTCGGCGCGGACGGCTACCAGACCTATTGGCAGTTCAAGCAGGCCGATGTCTTGGAGTCAGCGCCCCCCGCCTTTCAAAACTTCATCGTTTATGCGTTGACCAAAACTCCGGTGTCGGAGCGCGATCCCATTGCCGCGCTGGCCGATCCGATTGCCCCGAAAGTGCGTGAAAATATCTGGTCCAAACCCCGAAACATGTGGTGTACCGCCGGTTACCTGCACGCGGCGGGCATTGACAATCCCACGTTCACCTTCCGAAAGGTCCCCGTTCATCTGGACAACAACGGCACCAGCCGTGTGACCGGCGGAACGGAAGGTCTCCAGGTGACAACCCTCCACGTTGACGACCCCGCCGCCTACACCGCATCCATGACCAAGGCGCTGCGGGACATCTGCGCAACCCTGGGCACCCGGCAACCATGACCGCGGGCGTCGCGGCAAGCGGTTCGTCGGGCCGACATGCTCAGCCGCTGAAGGAGTTCACGATATTGCTGATGATGGGGATGTTGTAACCCCGGTAGGCGGCGATGGCCGCCGCCATGATCAAAATGAGAACGATGGCCACAATGGCCCCGATTTTCGCGCGCACGTTTGTCCAGTTCATTGGCCTGCATCCCATGGGTTGACTTGCACCGTCCCGCAATATACCTTGTACGCACCGGCAATTTCATCCCGGCACCCGGAGGCTGTATTCGGACCTTGGCTGCCCGGATCGCCGCCCTTCGGAACTCAACCGGCGGGTTTGGGGGATGATCCCCCCGGGAGAACCCGCCCGATCACCGCGAGCAATTCCTCGGCGGAATAGGGCTTGTGCAGGACAGCCGTAAGACCGTTGGTCGCCGGACCGTTGCCCATCAGGTTGAAATCGTGCCCGCTGGCGTAAATCATGGGAAGTTCCGGATATTGCGCGCGCAGCATTTCGCCAACCTCGCGGCCGCTGCGCCGCGGCATGACAACGTCCAGCAAAACCAGGGAGACATCACGCACGTTTTTTTCAAACAGTTCGAGTGCCTCGATGCCGTCGCGGGCGCCGAGCACACGGAATCCCGCCTTTCGGAGAACGGCCAGAGTCAGGTTGCGCACCGTGTCGTCATCTTCGGCCACGAGCAGCATTTCGCCCCGGCCGTGCGCGCTGTCTGCTGTCGCTTCCGGCACCGTGACAGGGCTTCCGGCCTCCTGTTCCCCCTCGTATACGGGCAAATAGATGCGGAATTCGGTCCCCTTGCCGGGTTCGCTGGACACGTC
>CAZOMH010000541.1:0-3651 GCA_964580415.1 uncultured Nitrospirales bacterium | reverse complement strand
ATTCCTGTACAAATTTGGCAGTTTCGTGGAATGGCCAGCCTCGGCATTTTCCACCGGGGACGCCCCCTTTGTTATCGGTGTCTTGGGTGTGGACCCCTTCGGCGCGGACCTTGACGACACGGTGAAGGGCAAGAAGGTTCAGGGCAGGGAGGTGAAAATCGTCCGGTCCCAGACGGCTGCCGACTTGAAGGCCTGTCATATCGTCTTCATAAGTTCTTCGGAGAAAGCCGGGCTCGGCGCCATCTTTGCCGCATACAAAGGGTGCGGCATTCTGACCGTGGGCGAGACTGCCGGTTTCGTGGAATCCGGCGGGATTGTTTCCCTTGTTCCGGCCGATGGAAGAATCGGCCTGGAAATCAACCCGGATGCGGCAAAGGCGGCCGGTCTCAAGGTAAGTTCCCAGCTTCTTAAGCTGGCCAGGGTGGTTCATCCCAAGGAGGCCGGCAAGTGATGCGCATTCTGCCGGATTTCGGAAATCTGTCCATCAGCCGGAAGATGGCGCTAATCGTCGCTGCTCCGACCGTTGTGGCGCTGGTGCTGGCCTTTTCGGCCTTTCTTGCGGCGGATATGCAAACCTCAAAGAGGCAGCTGGCGGAAGAGATCGCCAGTGCGGCCAAGGTGCTGGGGGACAACAGCAGCGCGGCCATAGTGTTTGACGATCCTGTTTCCGCGACGACCACCCTGTCTGCGGTGCATGCCCGCGAAGACATCCTGTCCGCATACCTTTTCAACGCCGACGGCACCCTGTTTGCCTCCTACAAGCGTGACGGTTCCGAACCCGGGCCGCCGCGGATTCTTCCCCAGGGCATTTGTTATGTGGACGGTTCGCTTTGGGCTTTCCAACCCGTTTTGCACCAGGGGGAAAACATCGGAACGATTGCCCTGCAATCGGACATGCGCTCTTTGCAGGCCCGGTTTAATCTCTACCTGCTTGCCGGATTTCCCATGGCGCTGCTTTCGCTGGGCGCGGCCCTGCTGTTGCAGGCGCGGTTGCGGCGGGTCATCATCAGCCCCATCAACCATCTGGCGGAGACATTCCGCTCGGTCTCGCACTCAAATGACTACACGCTGCGCGTTTCCAAGACCAGCGATGATGAGCTTGGGGCTTTGGTCGATCAATTCAACGAGATGCTCACGCAAATTCAGGAGCGCGATGCCGCCCTTCTGAATGCCCATGACCGCCTGGAGGAACGGGTGCGGGAACGCACCCGGGAACTGGAAAAGGAAATTGCCGAACGCCAGCGGGTGGAGCAGGCGCTGCGGGAGAATGAGGAACGCATCCGGACAATTTTGGAATCGGTCCGCGCGGGCATCATCATATTCGACGAACAGACCCGTGCGATTGTCGAGGTCAACCCCATTGCGGCCGAGCTTGTCGGTCTTCCCAGGGAACAGATTCTTGGACGCGACAACAGTATGTTTGTCCGGCCGGCGGAAAATGACCAGGGCACCCCGACGGACAGCGGTGTCTTTTACGACAATCAGGAGCGGACACTCCTGAGGGCTGACGGAACCCGCGTGCCCATTTTGAAAACGGCCACGCGCATCACTCTTGCCGGACGGCCCTGCGTGCTGGGCTCGTTTGTGGACATTTCCGGGCGCAAACGGGCGGAGGATGCGCTTCGCGCGGCCAAGGAAGCCGCGGAAAGCGCCACGAGAGCCAAGGCCGTTTTTCTTGCCAACATGAGCCATGAAATCCGCACCCCGATGAACGGTGTCATCGGCATGAACGGACTGCTGCTCGACACGGAACTGACCGACGAACAGCGCCAGTTTGCCGAGACCGTCAGAAACAGCGCGCATGCCCTTCTGTCTGTAATCAATGACATTCTTGACTTCTCCAAGATAGAAGCGGGCAAGCTGGAGATGGAGTCGCTTGATTTTGATTTGCGAACCACTCTTGATGACATGGACGACATTCTTGCGGTCAAGGCGCAGGAGAAGGGGCTGGAGTACATTTGCATTTTTGACGCCGACGTTCCCACGTTGCTTCGGGGCGACCCGGGCCGGCTTCGCCAGGTGCTTACCAATCTCGTCAGCAACGCCATAAAGTTCACCGGCCAGGGGGAGGTCAGGGTTCATTCATCCCTGGTGGAGCAGGGCGAAAATGACGTGCTCATACGTTTTGCGGTCACCGACACGGGGATTGGCATCCCCAAGGAAACCGTGAACACGCTTTTCGATGCATTTACCCAGGCCGATGCATCGGTGACCCGCCGCTATGGCGGCACTGGACTGGGACTCACCATTTCCAAACAGCTTGCCGAGATGATGGGCGGAGGCGTGGGTGTCGAAAGCGAGCCGGGAAAGGGCTCCACATTTTGGTTCACCGCCAGATTTGGCAGGCAGCCGTTCGCGGCTGCGGCCCCTGCGTTTCTTCCGGCAAGCATTGAAGGCATGCGCGTGCTTGTTGTGGACGACAATGCCACAAACAGATGGGTCCTGAAAGAACAGTTGCGTTCGTGGCGCTGCCGCTTTGACGAGGCGCCCGGCGGTGCAGCCGCGCTTGAGAAACTTCGCGCAGCCGCGGAGGAACGGGACCCCTTTGCAGTTGCCATCCTCGACATGCACATGCCCGAAATGGACGGGGAAACCCTGGGCCGGATGATTGCGGCGGACACGCGGCTGCGGCAGACCCTTCTGGTGATGCTCACTTCCATCGGGTTGCGCGGAGATGCAGCCCGTCTTCAGGAAATCGGGTTCTCCGCGTACCTTACCAAACCCGTGAAGCAGTCACGGTTGTATGATTGCCTGGCGGGCGTGGTGGGTCGTGCGGCGGCCCCCCCGGAAACCGCGCCGAAAGCCCTTTTCACGCGGTACAGCGTCGCCGAGGACGTCAAGCACAGGATTCGCATTCTGCTGGCCGAGGACAACGCGACAAACCGGATGGTGGCGCTCAGAATTCTCGAGAAACTCGGGTATCGGGCCGATGCCGTTGCCGACGGCCTTGAGGCGCTCAAGGCGTTGGAAAGCATTTCCTATGATTTGGTGTTCATGGATGTGCAGATGCCGGAAATGGACGGATTTGAAGCAACGAAGCACATTCGAAGCCAGGAAACACACGTGCTTAACCACGCTGTGCCGATCATTGCCATGACAGCCCACGCAATGAAGGGGGACCGCGAAAAGTGCCTTGAGGCCGGCATGGACGACTATGTATCCAAACCCATAAGTCCGAAGGAACTCACTGACGCCATTGAAAGGCAGTTGGGGCGAATTGAGTCTGCCTGGTCTGCCGCCGCCGGAAAGCCGGCCGTGGCCGCCGCGGTATTTGACAGGCGGGACGCCCTGGTGCGTTGCGCCGGTGATGAGGGTATCCTGGACGAGATAGTCGGCGTGTTTCTCGATGATGCACCCGGGCTGATAGCGCTTCTCAGTGAAGCCGCTGCAAACAGGGACGGGGAGACTTTGCACCGTGTCGCGCATTCGTTGAGAAGCGCATCGGGAAGTGTCGGTGCCGTTGCGGTCAACGACATTGCCGCCCGGATCGATGTTTGCAGCACCAATGGAGACCTGGAACAGACGGTCCTGCTGATTTCAGAGATACAGGCCGCATTTGAACAGTTCAAGGCCTGTATCAGGGAATTGGGACCTTAAGGGGCCAGGCATTTCCAAATATACCTTATCGCCACGGAGACAGAACGAATACGC
>CAZOMH010000540.1:0-3655 GCA_964580415.1 uncultured Nitrospirales bacterium | reverse complement strand
CGGCAACCGGCCCGTGTGGATTACGGAAATGGGTTGGCCCACCCACATCGGAGGCGGCGTGGACGAGCGCGCGCAGGCGCAACTGCTGTCGCGCTGCTACCTGAGTGCCGTCGCCTCCGGCGCGGTGCAGAACGTCGGCTGGTACGACTTTCGCAACGACGGCGACGACCCTTTCTACAACGAGGCCAATTTCGGCGTGCTGCGCCAGGACATGACGCCCAAACCCGCTTACCGCGCACTGGCGACCGTCTGCCGCAGCTTCGCCGGGGGCGGCAAGCCGGAGATGCCGAAGATTGAGGGGGACGGGGTGCTCGGTCTGCAAATGGGCAACGCGCTGGCGCTGTGGTCGCCCTCGGCCAACCGCGGGGTTAAGGTGTGGTTTGCGAACGATCCCCCCGTCGTGCGCAACCTGATGGGCGAACTGTTCGGGGCTGCGTGCGGGGTGGACAACATGCGTCTGGCACTGCGCGCGGGTTGTCCGGTCTTCCTGGACGGTTCGCCGCCGGTGCGGATTCAGGTGGTCACCGCGGATGCGGGGAACGATACGCGGGAGGATTCCGCAAAATGAACCGTCCCGATGTGAGTGTTGTCCTTGTGGCGCACAATCGCGCCGAGTCGATTCCCGTGGTGCTCTCGCACCTTGAACGGCAGACCTTCCCCGCCGCCCGCTATGAGGTGGTGGTGGTGGACAACGCCAGCACCGACGGCACCCTGGACGTGGTGGCGCGCTATGCCTGCGGCGCGCCGGTTTGCATTCGGGCGGTGCGTCTTGATGACGGCGGGGAGATTGAGGCGCGCAATCTTGGCGCGCGCGAGGCCGCCGGCCGCTGGCTGCTGTTTCTTGACGACGACGTGATACCCGGACCGGCGCTTATTGAGGCCCATGTGTCCGCGCAGGAACTGCACGCGAGCCGCGCCTGTGTGTACGGCGTTGTTGCGCCCCACCCCCGGCTGCGGCAGGGGGTGCTCACCCGCTGGTTTCTGCCGGAGAACCGTATTGACGCGGCGGGGGAAGATGTGCAGTTCTATGAATGGTCGGCCGAAAACCTAAGCCTGCCCCGTGATATGTTCCGGGACAATGGCGGCCTTTCTGCGGAGCTTCAGTCGCCCCGTTTCGCGGCCGTCGATTTGCTTCGTCAATTTCGCAGCGCCGACATAGAAATCGTGCCCGAGCCCCGCGCCCAGTCGTTTATGTGGTGTTCCGTGCGTCTTGAGGAAGAGCGCCGCCGGTGCTATTTCCAGGGAAGGGCGCTGCACCGGCTCTATTTGCAGGTGCGTTCCCCGCAGATGCTTCGCCACTATCATGCGGCGCGTTCCGCCCTGCGCAATCTGCGCGACCGGCTGTTCATTCCGTTTTACCTGCGCAGTTGCCAGGACCTTGAGGAGGACACCCGTTTCTACGCCTCCATGTACCGGCGTATCCTGCGCTATGAGCGCTATCTCGGATTTCGTGACGCCCACGACTCGCGGCCCGCCGCATGGGAGCCGGTCGTCGGGCGCAACGCAATTCCCGCAGCCAAGGGCGCGCGCCATTCCGTGCTCTGAACGCACGGAATGGAACCGCCGCGCTCGGGGACCGGGAAGTCGCATCGGAAACGCCGTGATTTGGGTGTGCGCGCGGCACGGATAATTGATTGGCATCCGCGCATGCACGTAAGATTGGGTTCCCAGAGGAAACGCAGGTCATGGATACCGTGTCCAACAATCCGAACATGCTGGAAATAGCCGAGATTTTCCACAGCATCCAGGGTGAATCCACCCGTGCGGGCCTGCCCTGCACCTTTGTGCGCCTGGCCGGATGCAATCTTGACTGCCTGTGGTGCGACACGAAGCATGCGGGCGGCGGCCGGTGGACGCTGGATGCCGTGCTGAAGAAGGTGGCCCGTTTCGGCTGCAATCTGGTGGAAATCACCGGCGGCGAGCCCCTGTTGCAGCCGTCCTGTCCGGAACTGGCCCAACGCCTGCTGGACGGGGGATATACGGTTCTGCTGGAGACCAACGGTTCCCTGCCCATTGACACAATGCCTGAAGGGGTGGTTCGCATCGTGGATATGAAATGTCCCGGCAGCGGAATGACGGACCGGATGCACTGGCCCAACATCGGCATGCTCAATCCGGTGCGGGACGAGGTCAAGTTTGTGGTGGCCGGCCGCGGCGACTATGAATGGTGCCGTGACATTGTCCGGCAGTACGCCTTGGACAAATGCTGCGCCGCCATTTTGATTTCGCCGGTCTGGGGCAGCGTCAGTCTGGCGTCCCTTGCCAAGTGGATGCTGGAGGACCGGTTGCCGGTCCGGTTCCAACTGCAAATGCACAAGCTCATCTGGGGACCGGACGCGACGGGAGTGTAAGAGGGTTGAAAGCGCATATTATCAAGGCGATCTTTTTTGAGGCGGCGCGGCGTTTGCCGCGGGGGGCGGACATGGCGCCGCGTCTCACGGGATACAGCTACAAAGTGGAACTGCTGGCCCACGGCGAAGTGGACCCCGACCGCGGGTGGGTCGCGGACTATGCCGATCTGAAGGCGCTGTTCGAGCCCGTGCGCGTGCAGTTGGACCATCGCTGCCTCGACGACATTCCGGGCTTGGCCGGCAAGACGCACCCCGCCGATATCGCCGACTGGATAGAAGAACAATTGCGCCCCTGGCCCGCGTGGTTTGAGGGGGTGCGTGTGTCCGTGCTGGGAGACGGCGCGTTTGACCCGGTTCTGCTTCCCCCCGACAAGGTTGAGCGCCTGCCGCGCCGGTGGTCCTTTTCTTTTGCCGCGGCACAGTCGCTTCCCCAGTTGCCGGCGACTCATCCGTGCCATCACCTGCACGGCCACACTTACCAGGTGGAGATTGCCGCGGAGGACCTCGACGGGCTGCCGCCAATCATCAAGAAGCTGCACGGCCGGCTGCACGACACGCTGGTGAACGACATCCCCGGTCTGGAACAGGCCACCTGTGAACGCCTGTGCGCGTGGGTGTGGCGGTTCCTGGCCGACCGCGGCGCGAGGCCCACACTGGTGGCAATGCAGGAAACCCCCAACAACCGCTGTCTGTATTTTGGCGAATAGGAAGAACACACATGCCCAAGGCGTCCGCCCCGAGAGAACAGTTCAAGGCACTGGACAAGTCAATACCGTTTGAAGGGCCCGGGGCCGTTGACGCGGCCTGTCTGGAGTGTTTTGCCTACGACTATGCGGGCACACCGCACGGCGACAGCATGGAAATCGTGACGACCACGGACGAGTTTACGTCGGTGTGCCCTTTTTCGGGATTGCCCGATTTTGCGGAGGTTGTCATCCGCTACGTGCCCTGCGAACTTTGCCTGGAACTGCGCTCGCTCAAATACTACCTGCTGTCCTACCGCAACGTCGGCATCTGGTACGAGCATCTGGTCAACCGCATGCTGGAGGACCTTGTTCGGGCGTGCAAACCCCGCCGCATGACGGTTGAAATTGTCTGCAATCCGCGCGGCGGTCTGGGCAGCACGGTCACCGCCTCCTATGATCGCGCGACCATGGGCGCGCCGGAACGCCTTGGCAGGAAGACGGCGCGCGGGGTCAAACGCGGCACCAAAACCCGGGGTTTAGAGCATGAAACCTGAAGAGAACAGCAATTGGCTTCCTTCCGAGAACTCCCAAGGCACAGGCGTTGTCCCGGGCCCGGAG
>CAZOMH010000539.1:0-3658 GCA_964580415.1 uncultured Nitrospirales bacterium | reverse complement strand
CGCCACGGCCCTGCCCGCCTCGGCCTGCCCGCGCAGGCCGTGCTCCGGCGTGTAGACGGCCGTGAACGCCAGGCCCGGCTCAAGGCCGAACGCCTCCAGGTCGGGACGGCCCAGCATGTCCGTGGCCGCCTGGTTGGTGAGGATCACGGCGCGTTTGCCGCGCACCGGGTCATAGTCGGCGCGGGGCAGATAGTCAATGCCGCCGTGCGCGTTGGTGCGGTCGCGGTAGTGGTTGAACATGACGGCGTCATAAAACGTGCGGCGCAGCGTCGTGTTGTCGCGCGGGTCGCGGCGCGGATGGACCGTGTTGCTTAGCAGCACGGCGTACAGGCCCGTGTCGCGGTCGAGCCACATCGACGTGCCGGTGAACCCGGTGTGGCCAAACGCCCGGCGCGACGGCAGGTAGCCGTTGGAGCCCGAGGTCCACGGGTCGAGCCACCAGCCCAGCCCCTGGCCCGGATAGAAGGGCACCTGGCCCAGTTTCAGCATCGCGTCGAGCGTGGCGGGCTTGAGGATCTTTCCCGAAAGCAGCGCGTCGCAAAAGCGGCCCAAATCGGGCGCGGTGCCAAAGAGGCCCGCATGCCCCGCCACGCCGCCCATGGCAAACGCGCGCTCGTCATGCACCTCGCCCTTGAGCACCCGTTTGCGCCAGGGGCAGTTCTCCGTCGCGGCGCAGTCCTTGCGCAGTTCGGGGGGTGGATTGAAAAGCGTGCGCCTCATGCCGAGCGGTTTGAACACGCGGCGCGCAACAAATGCGTCAATCGGTTCGCGCGCCGCCTGCCCCACCACCTGCGCGAGCAGGATGAAGCCGAGGTCCGAATAGACCCGCTGGGTGCCCGCGGGACTCGATGGTGGCAGCGCCGCAATGCGCTGCACGATGTCCTCGGGCGAATGAATTTCGTCCTGCCAGGGCTTGAACGGCGCAAGCCCGGCCGTGTGCGTGATGCACTGGCGCAGCGTGTACCGTTCCAGACCGGGAATAGGCAGAAACTCGGACACCTTCTGGTCAAGATTCAGTTTGCCGTCCTCGTGCAGCAGCATAACGGATGTGGTCGTTGAGATTTGCTTGGTCAGCGACGCCAGGTCATAGAGCGTGTCCTCGGTCGCCGCCTCGCTGACCGGCGTGGTTTGGCGCATGCCCTCGGCGGCGGACAGGAACTTCTCACCGCCCGCCCGGCCAACGAAAGCGGTCGCGCCGGGTGCCTTGGACTGTCTTACCGCGCGTTTCAGCCAAACCCGTAAATCTTCTGCCATGGGTCATCCTATCGTTTTCCCCAACCCGGCCCATTGTAGCGAAAAACGGGGACTGACCCAAGCGAAAAACGGGGACTGACCCACGCGGAGTGAGCGTAGCGAGCGAAGACGGGTCTGTCCCCGCTTTTCGCGTCTCAAGCGGAGTGAGCGTAACGAGCGAAGACGAGTCTGTCCCTGCTTTTCGCGTTTTGGACGAACCGGCTTGATAGGTAAAGGGCAAGAGCGCGAGCGCGATCCGCCCATAGCCGATTAGAATTCTCCGGATGCCACTGGGCGCCGGTCGGTCGCAGAAGAGCTTGCATGGATTTGAACCCTGAGGTATCCTTCTTTTAGTGGATATATCTAGAAAAGGCTGATACGATGAATGAAAGAATAAGCATTGACGCGCGGGTATGCCATGGCAAACCTGTTGTCCGTGGAACCCGCGTGCTTGTTTCAACGGTTCTGGGCGCCCTCGCCGGCGGGGATTCCATCGCAGATGTTCTGGAAGATTACCCGAACATCACTGACGCTGATGTGCGTGCCGTGCTGGAGTTCGCCGGCGAACTGTCACGGTTCGAGGAAACGCCCTACGAAACAGCCTTCCCGTGAAGTTCTTCTTCGACGAAAACTTCCCCAAGAGCGCCGGACCGTTGCTCACGGCGCGCGCGGACACGAATTTGTTGACATCCGCGGAACCGTCAAGGAAGGCGCCGAGGCTCCATTCCTTGTTTTGAGGATTGGAGGAGCGTTCCGGTCCTGTGCAGCTTCTCCGAGATCGCAACACTTCAGCTGATTGGCGGGAAGTGCCCCTTTATGGACTGCGGTGGCAGAGCGCAGCGGCGACACCGCTTTGGCTGTCTTAAAGCCCACCCCGCCTGCTTGCAAGAAACACTCCCCTTCCTCTGTTTTGTGTTCTATGTGTTCTCTGCGGTGAAGGCCCTTTCTCTTTAACCGCAAAGAACGCAGAGAACGCAAAGAAAAACCGGCGCTCGGTGCTGTCATGACCCCGGATGCCCAAATATTAACGCACGCTACACCCGTCTCGAAATCCTGCGGAGGAGACACCCTCAATTAAGTATCGCGTCCTTTGAGTTACACTTTATTGGTTTCGGGCCCTGCCTCCATAAGACGCTGCGCCTGAACCTCGATTCGACTGTCGTGAAACTCATCAGCGATTCGGAGGAGATTCTAAAATCCGCCCACAGTGAGGATGTCATAACCGTTTTGCGTAATCTCCTTCACCACATTTCGGGCCGGCAAAAGCCGGTTCAACATGGGCTCGATTATGCTCTTGTCGTGTAACACATAGTAGGCAATATCCTCTTCGTCCAGAGCCAAACGAAACCCGTCATTGCTGCCGGCGAGGAGTATGCCTTCACTCTGCCACGGCTGGCGCCGTGTAGGCGATTTCAAAACTGTACCTGCCGGAGCCAATCTGGCACTTGACCTCGCCGTTCTCCAGGCGTGCCGCGGTGATGCCGTTTGCCTGCGACAGCGGCGCGCCGTCGGAGCGGGCCGTTTCGAGCGAGGCGGAGGGCAGGCACACGGTCGCTGTGGTATTCGCGGGCACCTCGACGGTGTACATGAACTTGCCGTCCCCGATCTTCCAGTCAGAGAGTATCGTTCCGTGAATGCAACGGTAAGACAGCTTGGCCGAGGTGAGTCCGCCGCCGGGACGGGGCCGCAGGATGATCTTCTTGAAGCCGACGCCGTCGGGCACGATGCCGCCGACATGGTCGTAGATGTATTCGCCCACGGCGCCGAAGGCGTAATGGTTGAAGCTGTTCATGCCGGGATCGGCGAAGCCCTTCTCCGGCGTCCAGCCGTTCCAGCGCTCCCACATGGTGGTGGAGCCGAGCGTGACCTGGTAGAGCCAGGAGGGGAAGGTGGTGTTCATGAGCAGGCTGTAGGCCACATCCTCGCGGCCCGCCAGCGTAAGCGCCGGCAGCAGCCGGGGCGTGCCGATGAAGCCGGTGGCGAGGTGCCCGTCAAAGCGCTTGATCTGTTCAACAAAACGGTCCGCGGCGGCTTTCTTCAGTTCCTCCGGGATCAGGTCAAAGGCAAAGGCCAGCGCGTAGCCGGTCTGGCTGCTCTCAAGAATCCTGCCGTCGGGGCCGATGAAGTTCTTGATGAACGCATCGCGGACCTTCGCGTGCAGGTCGGCGTATTTTGCCTGTTCGGCCGTGCGGCCGATGACTCCGGCCGTCTCGGACATGAGGCCCGCCAGGTACGCATAGTAGGCCGTGCAGATCACCTCATCCTTGGCGCCGCCGCCCAAATTGAGCCAGTCGCCAAAACCCAGTTGGCTGCGGACATGGTCCTTGCTGGTCTTCTCCAGGAAATCCATGCCCTTGACCATGTGGTCGAAGTGCTGCTCCAGCACGCGCGTGTCGCCGTAGAAGCGGTACATGAGGTAGGGGCA
>CAZOMH010000538.1:0-3661 GCA_964580415.1 uncultured Nitrospirales bacterium | reverse complement strand
CGAGCCGTCGCCCAGATGATCAGTTACGAAGTCTTCATGGGCCTTTCCCTGATGGGCGTGGTCATCCTGGCCGGCTCGTTCAACCTCGGCGATATCGTCCGAGCCCAGAAAGACCTGTGGTTCTGCGTACCCCAGGCCGTGGGCCTGATTATCTTTTTCATCGCCGGCCTGGCCGAGACCCGGCGAATCCCCTTCGATCTACCGGAGGCCGAGAATGAACTGGTAGCCGGATATCACACCGAATATTCGGGAATGAAATTTGCCATGTTCTTCCTGGGTGAATATGTCGGGATTACTCTGATCTCGGCCATGGTCGTCACGTTGTTTTTCGGCGGCTGGCTCGGTCCGGTTCTGCCGCCGCTGGTGTGGTTTGCGCTGAAGACGGCCGTTCTCGTCTGCGGCTTCGTCCTGCAGCGGGCGTCGCTGCCCCGGCTGCGCTACGACCAGCTGATGTCCTTTGGCTGGAAAATCATGCTGCCCGTCGCGCTGCTGAATCTGCTGATCACCGGCGCCATCGTGGTGGCGGGGCATTAGGGAAACCATGGCCATCAGGGGCATAGACGGCACAATAAGCCTGCTGCGCAGCATGTGGATGGTGTTCATGCACGCCTTCCACAAGCGCGAGACCGTGCTGTACCCGGAGGAGAAGCCCAAGCTTCCCGCCCGCTGGCGCGGACGGATCGTGCTCACCCGCGATCCCGACGGGCAGGAGCGCTGCGTTGCGTGTTACCTCTGCTCGGCGGCCTGCCCCGTCGGCTGCATCGCGCTGCAGGCCGCCGAGGACGATACCGGCCGCCGCTATCCCGAATTCTTCCGCATCAACTTCTCCCGATGCATCTTCTGCGGCATGTGCGAAGAGGCCTGCCCGACCAACTCCATCCAGCTCACGCCCGATTTCGAGATGAGCGAGTTCGACCGGCAGAACCTGGTCTACGAAAAGGAGCACCTGCTGATCAGCGGCACGGGCAAGTATCCCGACTATAATTTCTACCGCGTGTCCGGCCTGGCGATTGGCGGCAAGGACAAGGGTGCGGCGGAGAACGAATCCCCGCCGGTGGATGTAAGGGGCCTTTCCCTATGAACGCGGTCTTCTACATCGCCGCCGCCGTGGCCGTCATATCCACCGTGATGGTTGTCACGCGCAAGAACGCGGTCTATTCGCTGCTCTATCTCATCGTCTCGCTGCTGTCGGTTTCGCTCATTTTCTTTGTGCTTGGGGCTCCCTTTGTCGCCGCGCTGGAAGTCATCATCTACGCGGGCGCCATCATGGTGCTGTTTGTCTTCACCATCATGATGCTCAACCTCGGGCCGCAGACCGCGCTGCAGGAACGCCGGTGGCTCAGCGTCCGCATGTGGGTCGGACCAAGCCTGCTCGTGACGGTGCTGCTCGCCGAAATGCTTTATGTCCTGTGGGGCGGCGAACACCTCGTGGAGGGGCGGCACATTGTCGAGCCCAAAGAGGTCAGCATGGCCCTGTTCGGACCCTACATCATGATCGTCGAGCTGTCCTCCCTGCTGCTCATGGGCGGCCTGGTGGCCGCGTATCACCTGGGCCGCCGCGTGCGCGGCGACGGGAAGGAGCCGCAGTCATGATGGCCACGGTCCCCACCGAATACGGCATGCTGCTCGCCGCGGCGCTCTTCGGTATTGGACTGCTGGGACTGCTCGTCCGGCGCAATGTAATCTTCATGCTCATGTGTACGGAGATCATGCTCAACGCGGCCGGGCTGGCCTTCGTGGTCGCCGGCTCCCGCTGGCACCAGCCGGACGGACAGATCATGTTTATCGTCATCGTGACGATGGCGGGCGCCGAGGTGGCCGTGGGCCTGGCGCTGATCATGCGTTTCTACCACCTGTTCAAGACGCTTGACGCGGACGCCGCCGACACCATGAAAGGCTGACAATGCTGAACCTGCTGTGGACCGTGCCCGCGCTGCCCCTGCTGGGGTTTGTGCTGCTGGCCGTCTTCGGAAGAAGACTGCCGCGCGCGGCCGTGTCCGTTATCGGCGTCGGTTCGGTGGGCCTCGCGGCCCTTGCCGCGGGATTGGTGGCGTGGGGCTATGCCACAAGACCGTATTTTGGCCCCTACTATCAGCATCTCTGGACGTGGATGGAAGCGGGCAGCCTGAAGATCGACATGACCCTCTGGCTCGACCCGATCTCACTCGTGATGATACTGGTGGCCACCGGCGTGGGTTTCCTGATCCACATCTACTCGGCCGAGTACATGCGCGAAGACCCGGACTATGCGCGCTTCTTCGCCTGCATGAACCTGTTCGTGGCCGCCATGGTTGTCCTGGTGCTTGCGGACAACCTGGCCATGCTGTACCTCGGCTGGGAGGGCGTGGGCCTGTGCAGCTACCTCCTTATCGGATTTTGGTACAAGGACCCGGACAACGCACGGGCGGCCGCGAAAGCGTTCCTCGTCACAAGAATCGGCGACATCGGCCTGCTCATCGGCATGATTGTTCTGTTTCTCACTTTCGGCACGCTCGAAATTCAGTCCCTTCTGGCTATGGCCAAGTCGCAGTGGGCAATCGGCTCCGCCGAGGCGGCGATTGTGGCGGCGCTGCTGCTCTGCGGCGCGCTTGGCAAGTCGGGCCAGTTGCCGCTGCAGGTCTGGCTGCCCGATGCCATGGCCGGCCCCACGCCCGTCAGCGCGCTCATCCACGCCGCCACCATGGTTGCCGCGGGCGTGTATCTGCTCGCGCGCATGCACGGTCTCTTTGACCTCGCCCCGGCGGTCCAGCACGTGGTGGCCCTGATCGGTGCGGCCACGCTGCTGCTGGCCGGCACCAGCGCGCTGGCCCAGCGCGACATCAAGCGCGCCCTGGCCTACTCCACCATCAGCCAGCTCGGCTACATGTTCCTCGCCCTCGGCGTCGGCGCATGGTCCGCCGCACTGTTCCACTTCATGACCCACGCGTTCTTCAAGGCACTGCTCTTCATGGCCGCGGGCGCAATCATCCTCGCGCTGCACCACGAGCAGGACATGTTCAAGATGGGCGGCCTGCGCAAACGGCTGCCGCTGGTCTTCTGGACCTTCCTGGCCGGGGCCATGTCATTGGCGGCGCTGCCGCTGGTCACGGCCGGCTTCTACAGCAAGGACATGATCCTCTGGGAAGTACTGTCTTCCCCCAAGGGCGGTGTGGTGCTGTGGTGCGCCGCTGTGCTTGGCGCTTTCATCACGGGCATCTATTCGTTCCGCATGGTCTTTCTCGTCTTCTTCGGCGGGGAAAAGGGCCATGTGTCGGCCAAGCCCGGTCCGATGATGATGGTTCCGCTGATCGTGCTCGCCGTGCTGGCGCTGGTCGCGGGTTTTGTGGAACTGCCCGGAACCATGGGCCGCGTGACGCTGTTCTCCTCCTTCATGGGGTCGCAGCCGGTTGACGGCGCTGCCGCGCTGGGCGAGGGTGTGCAGCAGGTCATCGTGGCACTGCTTGCCCTCGGCGGGGTGGCCGTCGCATTCCTGCTTTACCAGCGCCGTCCGGAACTCCTTCGAAATTGGGTCGCGACGCCCGCCGGGTCGGCCCTACACAGGCTGTGCGCCTCCGGCTGGGGCTTTGACCGCGTGTACGATACGGTTTTCGTCCGGCCTTTTGTCTGGTTCGCATCGCGCTGCCGCGAAGATTTCATGGGCATCGTGTGGCGCACCGTCGGC
>CAZOMH010000537.1:0-3668 GCA_964580415.1 uncultured Nitrospirales bacterium | reverse complement strand
GGCCTGCCGGGGACTTGCACCCCATAGATTCGCGCCATGCTTGGCACACCAAAAACGCCCCCTTTCCCGGATTGCCCGGGAAAGGGGGCGTTCGTCAAAGGCTTAGTGACAGAAGATGCACTGTCCGAAGATGGCCAAGGCAATCATTGCAAGGGCGGCGAGCACGATGTCGCCCAGTCCCCCGCCGATTCCGCCGGAGCATCCGGAGCACCCGCCGGATTCCACTTCATCGGGACTGATATAGCCGTCGCCATTGGCGTCAACCGCGTCGAACGTCTCCTGGGTCAACCCGGGAAGCGCAACGCCAGCTTCGGCAAAACTGACATAACCGTCGTTGTTGGTATCGACTTCGTCAAAACTCTCTTCGAGCAATTCCCGCAACGCTGTCTCCGTAGGGATGGAGCCCGTCGTTTGTTTAATGGTAAGTGCGGTGTAGTCCGGCACGTCCCACGCAGTGGAAGCACTGCCGCCGGAACCGGTTAGCACTGTATTCCCGGCCGCGAAAATGGCGACATTGGAATTGGTTGCCGCGTTTGCCGTCACCGCGAAGGCACCGACAAATGAAAGGATAGCGACGAACAACAACACACTGCTGCGTTTGCAAGACATGAACGAATCTCCTTTTTGCTCTTGGTCAGCGGTTCGCAGGGTAACTCCTGCAACTGCTTTAAACCATGCCTATAATAACAGAGGGTTCAGCTTTATTCAAGGAAAAACTATCGAGTTTCCTGCGACCCCTGTAGGGACTGCTCCCGACGGGCTGTGCCGACAGGGCAAAGCATGTCTATTACTGGTATTGCGCTGCGCTTTCAGCACTTTTGTTCGGGCCCGTCCGTCGGCAAATTGAGATTGGCTTGCAGCGGAGTGGTGTCCGCCATCATTTCATCCCAAGTCACGCAACGCTGCTCATAGGCGGCTTTGCGTCCAAGAATGGCCGTAAGGGCGCTCACGACGCCGTCCTCGACTATGTTCATCGGCTTTCCGTCCACAATACTGGCGTGAAAATCACGTATATTGTTGACTGCACCGTCCTGATAGATGGTGTTCGTCTTTCCGCCCGGCCATTTTGCATCGCCGTCGATACTGACCATGCCGCCGTAATGGGTGTCCACCGTGCCTTTGGTGCCGTACAGGCGCATGCAGAGATCATCGCTGTACCCTTTAATGAACTGGGCGGAACTGAAATCCACCATCACATTGTCGGGGTAGAGGAAGGTCACTGAGAAATGGTCGTTGCAGTCGCCGACATCCACCCGCCCCTTCCGTCCGCAGGCACCCATCGCCTTTTCGGGGTGGGCATTGATAAGCCAGTTGGCAACATCGATTACATGAATGTTCTGCTCGACAATGATGTCGCCAGAGAGCGCCTTGTCAAACACCCAGTTGCGCAAACGCGCAACGTCGGTACCCGGTTCGCACTGCTTGCCCAGGCGGCTGGCGTGGTAGAAGCAATGGCCCAGCACCGGGGCGCCGATGGCACCCCCATGCACACGGCCCGCCGCTTCGCGGTAGAACTCGTTGTTCCGCGTCTGGAAGTCGATAATAACGCTCTTGTCCTTGACGCTTTTTGCCGTTTCCAGCACGGAAAGACACCCCGGAACATCGACACCCACAGGCTTGGCAATATAGGTATGCTTGCCCGCCTTCATGGCGGCAACCGCCTGGGAGGGATGGAAACAGGGAGGGCTTATGATGGCCACCGCGTCAACCTTGCCGGCGATAAGGTCCTTATAGCCGTCCAGTCCAAGATGGTAACGCTCTTTGGGGACATCCAACTCGGCGGCGGCGTGCTCCAGGCGATCACGGAAATAGTCGTGAAGCGCGACCACTTTGAAGTCTGACATTTCCTGGAACAGGCGGCCAATCCATTTTCCCCGTCCGCCGCATCCCACGAGGCCGAGTTCCACCCGGCCGTTTTGGGCATAGCTGCTGACCGTGGCGGCGGGCAGCACGGTGAAGGAGGCGACCGCGGCGGCGCTCTTGAGGAAATTCCGGCGATCCATGTTGTGCGTGTTTTCGATGGTCATGTCCTGTTTCCTTCTGTGTTGCTCATGCCATGCCGAAGAGATTCTTCACAAAATCCGCATTGGTCCTGAAATCGGCTTCCTTGCTGCCGGTGGGTGTCGAGGTTTCCAATACGACCCACCCCTGGTAGTCGATGTCGTTGAGCGCATCGCGAATCTTGAGCATGTCCAGGTCGCCCTTGCCAAGAAACTCTTTTCCGTTCTTGAAATGAACCTGGCACATCCGGTCTTTCATCATCCGAATCTCGGCCGGAGAATCATACCCCGCGTTGGAGGTGTTGTAGATGTCGTAATAGATGCGCACGGCATCACTTTTAACCCGGTCCAGAATGGCGAGATTGTCCTTTGCGGCAAGCATATTCTCAAGTCCGAGGATGACACCCGCCTTTTCAGCGCGGGGGGCGGCGTCTTTAAGGCGCTGCACGACCGCGTCAATGTCCTTCTCCTTCAGGGCGTCGCCTTTCCTCAGGTCACCGTTCCCAAAAAAGGCAAGCAGGATGCATTTTGCGTCCAAATCCTTCGTGATGTCGATGGTCTCCTCCAGCCATTTTGGACCGCGCGGGTCGGAGGCAAACGGGTAGGTGTTGAGAAAGCCCATGGCGGTGGAACAGGCAACCACGCCGGTCTTGGCCGTCGTGTCTTTGAACTGCTGGCGGATGGCGGGATCGCTCAACTCGCAGTCGTCTTTGCCGGATCCGGATGAAACTTGAACACCACCCAGGCCGGTCTTCTTGGCAAAGTCCAGCGCCTCCGGCTTCCCAAGGCACCCGATAGACCAGTCGCACACGCCAAGCCGGGGTTTGACGGCGGCCAAAGCGCGCTGACCGTCCAGCGCCACAGCGGAGAGAAAGGCGGCCGAACTGGCCGAGAGGAACAAGCGACGGGATAGGATCATGACACGGTGCTCCTTATTCATGTTGACGGCCTTGACAGCGGTGCGGAAGTCCGGCGGATAGTCTACACAAAAATCCGGCAAACACCAATCGGCACACCGGGATGCCTTTGCGGAGACAGCAAACCCTGTCGTCGATGAACGCCGTCGGAACGGACACCCCGTCCTCTTCCGCCGGACATGCACAACAGAAGAACCCTGTGGCAGAAATAATGCATTATGTTCGTCCAAATCCTTTCCGCTAAACTTAACACAGTCCCCGTCAGGCTGCGGGCTTTCATTTTGGAGCACCCAAACTTTGAAATCTATTTTTTCGACCGGCATGGCGTCAATCATGGCCCTCTTCTTCCTGTCTCCGGCACCTCTTGCCGCCAACGCCCAATCCCCTTTGGATTCCCTGCTGACCGCCTTTGAAAGACCTCCCGTCGATTGCCGTCCGCACACACGCTGGTGGTGGATGGGAAATGCCCTGACCAAGGAGGACATCGACTGGCAGCTCGGCCAGATGCAGGATCAGGGAATGGGGGGCGTGGAACAGGTGTCCATGCCCGAGGTGTATACCAAGGGAAATCACGACTATCTCTCCGACGAGTACTTTGACCTGCTTCGCCATGCCGTTGAGGGCGCGCGTGAACGCGGTTTGGAATTCTCGCTGAACTTCGGGGGACCTGGCTGGATTTGGGGCGGAACATGGGTGCCGAAGGCGGACCAGAGCAGGGTCATGATTGCCAGCATGCTGGCCATCGAGGGGC
>CAZOMH010000536.1:0-3672 GCA_964580415.1 uncultured Nitrospirales bacterium | reverse complement strand
CGCGAAATTCTTCGAGCCGGGGATACATTGCGGCGATGGTCGCGGGTGCGGCCACGGTGTCCTTGGCCAGGTACAGGCGTCCGCCGTGGTCCAGCAGGATGCGGTCCAGTTCGCCGAGGAAAGGCACCAAGCCGGGGGCATTGGCGATGTCGAGCGTCAGCGTGTAACCGCGCATGGGGTGCGAAAGC
The DNA here is from genome assembly GCA_964580415.1 of uncultured Nitrospirales bacterium. GTDB lineage: Bacteria > Hydrogenedentota > Hydrogenedentia > Hydrogenedentales > CAITNO01 > CAITNO01. The sequence continues at coordinate 3,484 of CAZOMH010000536.1, read as the reverse complement.
ATGCCCTTGCCGGCCTCGCCGAATTTCTTGAGCACGGCAAGGAACGAGGCGCGGCGCGCCAGACTGCACCGCTCCAGCATTACGCGCAATCCCGCGCGGCCCTCGGGCGGGAACGTTGCCTGATACTGCACAAACCCCCGTTTGCCGTACATGCGGTTCCAGTGGAAGACGCGGTCCAGCGGGAAGAAGTACTTCTCGTAGTCAACACATTTGCCTTTGACGGGCCGGTTCATCGCATAGAACGTGTCGTTGAACGCCCGGATCGAGAGGGGGTTCAGCACGAAGCCCGGGAAATCGAACGGCACCGTGGCGTTGAAGCGGCGCGGCGTCTGAAGCGGCCGGTCCGCGGGACCGGCCGGCAGTTGGCCCGATGCGGCGGGGTTGGCGCGCAGGAGCACCGAACGGCCCAGACTGTTGCCGCGGGCGAGACAGTCCACCCACGCCACGGAGTACGTGTAATCCTCGTCGGTCGTGTCAAACGCCTCCAGCGCGACGTCTATATTGGCGCAGCGCCGGTAGTCGGCCGACACATAGGCGCTTTCCACGCGGCGCAGCCGCATCCGGACGGAGAGGATTACGCCGGTCATGCCCGCGCCGCCGACGGTCGCCCAGAAAATGTCTTCGTTTTGCGTCGGTGAACAGGTCAACACGCCCATCGCGGGTGTCCACAAGTCGATGGAATCGACAAAACTGCTGAACGAGCCGTCGCGGTGGTGGTTCTTGCCATGCACGTCATGCGCAATCGCGCCGCCCACTGTAACAAAACGCGTGCCAGGAACAACCGCCGGAAACCAGCCGCGCGGCTGAAACAGCGCGATGATATCGGACAGGCTGACGCCGGGTTCGCATTCCAGTTCGCCCGATTCGGGGTCAAAGGACCGTATTCGGTTCAACCGAACCATGTCCATCACCGAACCGGTGCGGTTGACCGCCGCATCGCCGTAACTGCGGCCCAAACCCCGCGCAAGTACAGGTCCGGGCGCGCCGCCGTTCAAAAGTGACAGCAGTGCATCGCGCCGCTCGGGCCGGAAAACGTGGCAGGGTACCGGCTTATACCGGCCCCAGCCCGCCAATGGCATGGTTCGAAAGGGTTCATCCACGGTGAGAAAACCTCTGCGCAGCAATGCGCGGCGCAAGTATATACGCAATTTGCAATGGCCGGCAACAATGCCGAGCCGGTATAGAACGGAGAGAGTGCGCCGATCCGCCTCTATTCTTCGCTTGAAAGACAGGGAGGACAGAAGGAACGATTGGTCTATGGCGCGTTGGTCAGCACGCCCCGGTCCTTAGGGCCACACCCCCCGACGGGGGACTTGGGGCAGGCGCGCGGTTTGTTTGTGGTGAAATGCATCCCCAGCCGACTTGTGTCCCCCCAATCCGCACTTAGTTTTCGGCTGGTTGCAAGGAAACCCAATAAGCACGCGCTTTGTGGCCGCGGCGTCCCCGCCGCAGCCACGAAACATATCCGCATGCGCCATCCCGTCACAGACAATTCTTACGTGCCGATTCTGGTGTCCCTCGTGCCTTGAAAACCGGGAGGGCACACCGGTGGTCCAGTGCGTGCTTGTTATCCGGCCGCAATCGCAGGAGAAATCATGTGTCCAGCAGTCTTGCCAGAGTTGCAGGCGGGGGGTTGATTATTCTGGCCGCGGCGGCATTTGCCGCCGGGCTGGATGCCCCCGCCCCGAAAACGATGGATTCCCTTCCGCCCACCGTGAGAAGCCTGACGGAAACGGCGCTGCAATATATGGACAGTCATTGGGACGAGGAAGGGGGCTTGGTCGGTGACCGGGGCGGGCACGGCACCCGTGCGTCCGCGCAGTATGCCGTGGGACTCATGCTTCGCAACGGTCCCGGAGACTTGGTGCGGGTCCGCCGCATCATTGAGGGGCTTGCCCGTGTGCAGGTGGATGCTCCGCAAAGTTCCGACCACGGCACTTGGCCCGGCCGCGCCGAGGACCTCCCTTTGCTTCCGGGGCGCCGTGCGCAACCAAGCCTTGACCCCAACTGGCGCGAGTTCATCGGTTCCGCCGAAGTCCTCCTGCTGGAGGAGTTCGGCCCGCTTCTTGACAGCGCGACCGTCACCCTGCTGGAACAATGCATCCGGCGTGCCGCCGAGGGCGACCATGAGCGCGGGGCAAGGCCGCAATACAGCAACATCGCGCTGATGAGCGCCCACCTGCTGGGGTATGCGGGACGGCGTTTTGACGTGGCCGACTGGCGCGCGCACGGCGGCAAACTTGCCGGAACCATCTACCGCAATTTCAAGGAAAACGGCTCCTTCGACGAGTACAACTCACCAACCTATGGCGGGGTCGATCTGTACGGGCTGGGGTTGTGGCGGACACATCCGGTGACGCCGGTAATGGCCGTCATGGCGAAGGAAATGGAGGAAGGTTTCTGGCGTGATTTGGCGGCGTTCTATCATCCCGGCATGCGCAACCTGTGCGGTCCCTTTGACCGCGCCTACGGCATGGACATGCGGCAGTATGTCGCACTTGCCGGGGTATGGATAGCCTTTTGCGTGCCGGAGCAGCTTGCGCCGCTTCCGGCCGCCGGGTCGAATGCGGCCAAGGACGGCGAACGGTTTGCCATTCCATCCTATGCCCTGGTGTACCGGGCACCGTCTGCCGAAATTGTCACACAGTTGGAGCAGTTCCAGGGCGAAAGACTGCTGCAGCGGCCCATCGGCGGCGGCAGGAGGGTGGCCACCGCGTGGTTGTCGCACGACCTTATGATTGGCGGCGGAGAAACACCGCCGCTCAAAGGCGCCGACGAACAGTCCCATCCGGCCACCGCGTACTGGACCGGCCCGGACGGCGGCATTTGCTGGATGCGCCTGCGCGGGGAATTCAGTGTCAAAGCCTCGGCAGGCAAGAATACGCTGGCAATACAGTGCAAGAAAGCCCACGGCGCGAAAACGGGTGACAGCGTTTGCTTTGAGGTGCATGCGCCCGGCGCCCGCGCGGATGCGGTGGAACCGGGCCGGTGGACCCTTCCGGGGCTGGAGGTAAAGGCGACCACATCGCTGGCGCCGCCCGCCGTTGCGGAAACGGCGGAAGGTCTGGAAATTCGCTACCCGGTGGACAAGGATGCCCGCGAGGTCCGGTTTGAACTGGCGATCACCCGTGCGGGGGAAAGTCACTGAGTATTCGTCAAAACGCTCCGGAAATGCGGCCCACAGGGGAGATCAACTTTCGCTAAGCACTTTCTTGATCAGCCCGACCAGTTCACGGGACCGGTAAGGTTTCTGAATGAAGGCTGTGGGGGGGGCGTTGTGGAACCGTTCCATGATGTCCTGTTCGCTGTATCCACTGGTGATGATGACCGGCAGGCCGGGCCGTTGGGCGCGCAGGACCTCCATCACCTCCTGACCGTTGATCTGGGGCATGGTCAGATCAACGAGTGCGGCGGTGACATCGTCGCGGTGGCTTTCGAACATGTCGATGGCCTCCCGCCCGTCCACGGCGATCAGGGTGGTGAA
>CAZOMH010000535.1:0-3684 GCA_964580415.1 uncultured Nitrospirales bacterium | reverse complement strand
CACGGCCTCCGGCGATCCGCCCAACAGCGCCGCCACCGCCACCGCCGCCAGCGTGTTCTGCACGTTGTACCGGCCCGACAACGACGGTTCGATCACGCCCCACACGTCGCCCTTGTGCAGCACCTTCACCCTCCGCACGTCGTCCGCCACCTCCATCACACCGCGCCAGTCCGCGTCCTCCGCAAAACCGTAGGTCGCCACATTGCTGAACGCATGCCCGCGCAGTGACTGCGCATGGTTGTCGGCACAGCACAGCAGCCAACCCTCGCGCGGAATCTGCCGCAGCATGCGCTGGAACGCCAGTTCGATCTCCGCCAAGTCTTTGTATATGTCACCATGATCAAACTCAACCGATGTGACCACTGCGATCTCCGGAAGATAATGGAGGAACTTGGCCCGCTTGTCGAAAAATGCCGTGTCATACTCGTCGCCCTCAATGACGAACGGCGCACCCTCCGGACCCAGCCGCGCCGAATGGGCAAAGCCAAGCGGCTGTCCGCCAATGAGATAGCCCGGGTCAAGCCCGCAGGACTGAAGTACATGCGCCGTCAGTGCCGTCGTCGTCGTCTTGCCGTGGGTCCCGCATACCGCCACAGGCCGCCGCGTGCGCAGCACATGCTCCTTCAGCCATTCGGGCAGGCTCGCAAAACGCATCCGCCGCGACAGCGCCGCCTCCACCTCCGCATTGCCCCGGCTCAGCGCATTGCCCAGCAGCACCACATCCGGGTTCCAGTCCAGGTTCGATGCGGCATACCCCTCATACACCGGCACCCCCAGCGCCGCCACCATGTCCGACGTCGGCGGATACATCGGGTTGTCGCTCCCGCGCACCTCCCATCCCGCCTCAATCGCCAACCGCGCCCCGGCCACCATCGCCGTCCCGCCAATTCCGCTGAAATGTATCCGCATATTCGCTGCCCTGACCCTAAGTTGACGCCAACAATGTGAGGCAGACATTCCTGTCTGCCACCCTTGCTCTTCTGCTTTATTCTATTCTGCTCCGAACATTCCTTGGGCGCGCGGACCTTCTTGGTCCCCCCTGGAGGGGGGGTGGCCCGAAGGGCCGGGGGGTGTCTGCCCGCGCATAGACTTGCAATATCCGTGCTCTGAGAATTGGGGCTGCGTGGGGCCGCATACACCCCCCGCCCCGCCTGCGGCGGGGCCGCCCCCCTCCAGGGGGGACCTGAGACAGCGCGTTTTCGGGTCTCACATGTGGCCCCATGTTCATGGTTTACGGGTGAACCAACGGTTCATGATCACTAACTCCTGACTCCTTCTTAAACTTCCTCAGTTCATCCAGCGCCCGCTGGAAATCCGCCGGCGGGTCCGACTTGAATGTCATCCGTTCCCCCGTGGTCGGGTGCGTGATGCCCAGCCGCTCCGCGTGCAGCGCCTGTCCCTGCAGCGCATTGAGCGCCTCCAGCGTCTCCGGGGGCGTGTGCCACGACCGAAAATCGGTCACGCCGTACACCGGATCGCCCAGCACGGGCCGTCCCGCGAAGCGCATATGCACGCGAATCTGGTGCGTGCGCCCCGTCTCCAGCTGCAGCGCCACCAGCGACGCCACCCCGAAACGCTCCAGCGTCTCCACATTGGTCACCGCATCGCGCGCATGCGTGCCGGTCACCGCCATCTTGCCGCGGTCAACGAGGCTGCGCCCCATGGGCGCATTAATCCGGCCCCGGCTCTCCTGAAATTCGCCGCGCACCAGCGCCAGATAGCGCCGGTCAAAAGAGTGCGCCGCCGCCTGCTCCGCAAGGCTCACAAACGCCCGCTGCGTCTTCGCCGCCACCATCACCCCCGACGTGTCCCGGTCGAGCCTGTGTACAATCCCCGGCCGCCGCATGTCCGCGCCAGCCCGCTCAAAATCGGGACAGCGAAACAGCAGTGCATTCACCAGCGTGCCGGCGTCATGCCCCGGCGCCGGATGCACCACCAGCCCGGAGGGCTTGTTGATGATGACCAGGTCCGCATCTTCGTAAAGAATGTCGAGCGGGATATCTTCCGGTTCGGGAATTGCCGGCGGCGGGTCGGGTATCTCCACCCCAACCACGTCGTCCAGAACCATTCCGCGCGCCGGCCGACCGCAGGGCTGGCCGTTTATCGTCACGTGCCCGTCCTTAATCACCTTCTTCAGGAACGACCGTGTCGCATCCTCAATCACCTCCGCGAGAAACACATCCAGCCGAAGCCCGACATGTTCCTCCCCGGTTACCGCTTCAATGTGCTCAGGCATGTAAACGTCCTTGTCGCGCCATGCGCGCGTCAGTCGGAATGGATGCCCCGGAAATGGAGCAGCGCACCCATGAAATCATCGCCAAGATAGCCGGGCATCCACATCTCGCCGGTCTCTTCCGTCTCGTCGGGATGCTCGGCGCGGTAGGCCGCCTCGGCCGCGTCCGTCGCCTGGGTCAGGGCCTGCCCCAAAATCTCCACCATTACCAGCCACAGGTCATGCCGGTCCAGCCAAAACCGCGTATCCGACTCCAGCACCACCGTCAGCAGGTCGCCCGGATGATCGCCCGCCGCCACAAAAGGCTCCTCTTCCAGCCGCGCAATCGCCAGGGGAATCAGCCACGGCAGCCCGACATTGTGCCGAATCGCCGCATACAAATCCGTCGCATTGAACCTGCGCAGCGGCTTCGCGGCCAGACGCCGCGCCAGCATCGCCACCTGGTCGTCATACTCCGCGTCGTCGAAACACCCCGGATCAAGTTCCAGCAAATTCCGCCGCAGGTCTATGTCGGGTTCAAAAGGCATGGGCAGGTTCTTTCGTCAGGCCTCGCCCAACGCAAACAAAAGCATGGGAGTTATGGGAAGGACGGGATAGACGGGAGGCATGGGATTCTGACGGACATCCGACTTTGCTGCGTCCCATTACTCCCATGCTTCTCATTCTTCCCATCGCTCCCATAAGAGTCAGAGCATCTCCGCCGCCCGCTTGAAGCCCGGTGCGAGCGCCTTGTACGCCGCCTGGTATTCGCGGAACCACCGGCCATAGTCCGTCACCGCCGCCGGGTCCGGCGTCACGCGGCTCGTCTCGCGGATGATCGCGTCGCAGGCGCTGCCCACGTCCTTGTGCAGACCCGCCGCCACCGCGGCCAGAATGGCCGCGCCGTAGGCCGGACCCTCATCCACGTTGATCGTCAGCATCGGCGCGGCGTTCACGTCCGCCATGATCTGACGCCAGAACTTGCTGCGCGCGCCGCCGCCGGAGCAGCGCACCTCGGACACCTCGACGCCCATGGCGCGCATGATTTCCGTGCTGTCGTTCATCGCATAGGCAACCCCCTCCATCACCGCCCGCGACATGTAGGCCTTGGTGCAGCGCAGCGACAGGCCGATGAAGGCCGCCCGCGCGAAGGGGTCCTTGTGCGGCGTGCGTTCGCCCGTCAGGTACGGCAGGAACAGCAACCCCTCCGACCCGCGCGGCGCCGTCTCGGCCGCCGCCGTGATCTCCTCATAGACCTCGCGGCCTTCTGCCTTGGCCCGCGCCCACTCCTCCGTCCACAACTGGTTGCGGAACCACTGGAGCGAACCCGCCGCACTCAGCACCACGCCCATCGTATGCCACTTTCCCGGCACCGAGTGGCAGAAGGTGTGCACCCGGCCTTCGGGGTCCGTGCTCACGTCCTCCGCAAAGGCGAACAGCACGCCGCTCGTGCCGAGTGACGCCGACACCAC
>CAZOMH010000534.1:0-3688 GCA_964580415.1 uncultured Nitrospirales bacterium | reverse complement strand
ACGTCCTCGGGGGAGGTTTCGTTGCGGACCAGCATGATCTTTTTGCCCTTCTTCGCCCAGACTCCCGCCTCTTCGGCGGTAAACACAACCTGGCCCACGGCGCCGCCGGGGCCGGCCGGAAGGCCCTTGGCCAGCACGGTCGCGGTCTTCTCGGCCTTCGGATCAAGCATCGTGTGCAGCAGCTCGTCCAACTGCGACGGCGCAACGCGCATGATGGCCGTCTCCTTGGAGATCAGCTTGCTCTCGGCCATCTCGACCGCCATGCGGACGGCCGCCGTGCCCGTGCGCTTGCCGACGCGGCACTGCAGCATCCAGAGATTGCCTTCTTCGATGGTGAACTCAATGTCCATCATGTCCTTGTAGTGCTTCTCCAGCTTGGTGCGGATGCCGTCAAGCTGCTTGTACACCTTCGGATTTGACTCTTCGAGCGACAGCAGATGGGCGGACTGCTCGCCCTTCGTGGCCTTGTTGATGGGGGAGGGGGTGCGGATGCCCGCGACCACATCCTCGCCCTGCGCGTTGACAAGCCACTCGCCGTAGAACAGGTTCTCACCCGTGGCGGCGTTGCGCGTGAAAGCCACGCCGGTGGCGGAACTGTCGCCGGTGTTGCCGAACACCATCGCCTGCACGCTGACGGCCGTGCCCCATTCATCCGGAATGCGCTCAATGCGGCGGTACGCGACGGCGCGCTTGCCGTTCCAGGACTGGAACACGGCCTTGATGCCGCCCCACATCTGCGCCTGCGCATCGTCCGGGAATTCCTTGCCAATGGCCTTCTTGACAATGACCTTGAATTCCTCGGCCAGCGTCTTAAGGTCTTCAGCGCTAAGCTGCGTGTCTTCCGTGAAGCCCTTGGCCTTCTTGACCGCTTCCATCGCATGCTCAAGCTGGAGGCGGACACCCTTGCCCTCGGCCGGTTCAAGACCGGCGGCCTTTTCCATGACCACGTCGGCATACATCATGATCAGGCGGCGGTAGGAATCGTACACAAAACGCTCGTTCTTCGTCTTCGCGATAAGCGCCGGAATCGTCTTTGTCGTGAGACCGACATTAAGCACCGTGTCCATCATGCCCGGCATGGACTTGCGGGCGCCGGAGCGCACGGAGACCAGCAGCGGGTTCTTCGGATCGCCAAACTTCTTGCCCATGACCTTTTCGGTCTTGGAAAGCGCGGACGCGACTTCCTTTTCCAGTTCCTTGGGCAGGTTGCCTTTGTTCTTGTAATACTCGGTACACATTTCGGTGGTGATCGTGAAACCCGCCGGCACCGGGATGCCCAGGCTGCACATCTCGGCAAGGTTCGCACCCTTGCCGCCGAGAAGATCTTTCATCTTCTCGTTTCCGTCGGCCTTGCCGCCGCCGAAAAAGTAGACATTCTTCTTCGCCATGATGATGCATTCTCCTTGCAGATTGCTGAAAACCGCCTGCGGGGGTCATACCGCTTCCCAAATCACATAGTTGGGAAAACAAAAAACGAAGCCTGCGCAGGATGCCAGACCGACGAGAATCCCCCCGTCGGTAACACTGCCGAATTATATGAAAACTGAAACGGCCCATGCAAGTATAAAATGCGCGGGCCGTGCCCTTTTTTGAGGCCAAATTCATCCGGGACAACCCGCAATTGGACAGCCATGCCCCCGCTGTGGAATAATCAACAGCACGCATGCGCGCCCGTAGCTCAGGCGGATAGAGCGCCAGCCTTCTAAGCTGGATGCCGCTGGTTCGAGTCCAGCCGGGCGCGCCAGTTTTGTCTCCGGGGGCAGCACGGACCGTCCGGGCGGGCAAAAAAAAGGGAACGCCTGGCTTCTCCAGAACCGAACTCCGGATATGTCTGCCGCTGCGGGTGTGGTTCACAAGCCCTTTATCGCTGAAGCGGTCAGGTTCACCAACCAGAAAGAGCATCAATGAGTCAGTCGGAAATTTGCGTGGGAAACATCGTTCTGCACCCGCTGAAGCCCGAATGGGGGCCCGGGAAGGTTCTTGTCATGGACGGCAAGTACATGATTGTGCTTTTCCGCGACATTCGTGAAAGTCCCGGCAACCCCGCTGCAAAGAAGTTTGTCGTCTCCAGCCATCCGCTCGTACTGTCCGGAGAGCAGTTTGATCCCGTTCTGGATGAAATGAGTTGGGATGATGTGAAAGGCAAGCCCGCCGGCGGGCAGAAGAGGGCCGTAGCGGCAAAACGTGCCGTGGCAGAAACGCCAACCGTTTCCCGCCGCCTTCTGTCGAAAGCACCGGTTGTCACCTCCTGGACCCAGTCGCGGGCCATTGAGGCATTTCTGAAACAATATCCGCTTGGATTTAATGATCCGGGGCAATTGGCGGACGAGCGCGGCTGCAAGTGGAAGGCCCATGAATTATATCAGGCCAGTCTGGGCAATGGACAAGCCCGGCAACTGTATGACCGCAACGATATCCGAACATTCGTGGACCGGGTGCTGCTGCTGGAGGCGGGAACCAACCTCCTGTCCGCCAATGAGAAAACGGCCCTTCATGACGGACTCGATGACGACATCGCCGCCTATGAATTCGTGGCCGCGCTGCTGGACCTTCTGGAATACCCTGAACCGGAACCATCCCGCTTTGCCGCCCTCGTTACGGCCGTGCGCAACCTGCCCGCCGGACTCGGGAAACCAGATCACGAGCAATGGCCGGTGGTGACCGTATTCCCGTTCCTTGCCGAACCCGGCCGGTTCATGTTTCTCAGACCCGATGTCACGAAAATCGCCGCAGACCGGCTCTACTTCAATCTGGAATATGACTCCCGCCCGAATTGGACCACCTTCAGCCGCCTGCACGAAATGTCCCTCCAACTGCTTGAAGAATTGCGCCCCCATGGGGCCATGGACCTCATGGACGTGCAAACCTTCATCGATGTCACAGGCCAATTGGAGGCCAAGAAGGATTGACTTGAGGCGGGATGGGCGCTTTCGCTGAGTCGGCAGCGGGTTGCCTCCGGCTCAAATCCAGCCGGCGCCCCGTCTTGCGTTTATGGACGGTATGGACGGTATGGACTGCGTGGACAGGGTCATGGAGATGTTGTTCTCCATATTGTCCATCGGGTCCATATCGTCGATCAGGCAGACCAAGCGGCGCTCCAGAATGGGGTGCGGGCGAGCGAGTTGCACACGGACAGCGGTGCCGTGCAGAATGACAGCAATACCTCCCCGAAGCCGGGCGGGGCAATGCGCGAGCCACGGGTCTGGAGGACAATGGCATGGCGGGAGAGCCGCTGATACCGAAGCACGGGGGATACCGCGGACTAAAGAGCTTCCAACTGGCGGAACTATGTTACGACGTGACGGAGCGCTTCGCGCGCCGTTATAAGCTATCCTCACACCGGACGCAGGACCAGATGGTGCAGGCGGCGCGCAGCGGGGCGGCAAACATTGCCGAGGGCAGCCAAGTCAGCGGCACGTCAAAAAAGAGCGAGTTGTATCTGACGAATATAGCGCGGGGAAGTCTGGAGGAGTTGGGGGGGGATTATGAGACCTTCTTGCGGCAGCACCGGCTGCCGCTGTGGGCGCGGGACGACCCGCGCCGGAAGGCACTGGTGGCGCGCCGATGCACCATGGTGGATGGGGTGGCGATGCGGGTGGACGAGGTGCACCGGGCAGGAGAGCGCGAGACGGCGGCGCGGGCGGAAGGCTATGGACAATATGGACGGGATGGACAAGGACAAACCGGG
>CAZOMH010000533.1:0-3702 GCA_964580415.1 uncultured Nitrospirales bacterium | reverse complement strand
GTTCGGCGTGCTGACCGTCGTGCTCATGGGCATGGCGTTTTTGTCCCTGGGCCTGTTCATTTCGGCGGTGACCCGCAGCCAGATTACATCGGGCACGCTCACCTTCGGGATCAATCTGGTGATGTACGTGGTGGGCAATATCGGCGAGAAACTGCCGAAAGCCAATCCCGCGCCGGAAGCGTGGCCGGGGGCCTTCCGCAGCCTGCTGGGCGGGGCCTACGCGCTGTTTCGCGGGCTTGTGATGGAACTGCCCCTGGATGCGCACGCCAAGGACATGGCCCTGGGCGTGGTCGCGCCGAAGGACGTGGGTTATTACCTGCTCTTCACCGCATTTTTCCTGTTTCTCACGTTCCGCGCGCTGGAAAGCCGCCAATGGAGGGGCAAGTCATGAACACTTGGCGGCGCTGGACCGGACTGGGCGCGTTGCTGCTTGTCGCGGCCGCGTTCAACACGCTGTTTTGGACCGAGAACGTGTTTGCGCTGTCGGTGCTGGTTCCGATGGCCGGCGGATTTGTGTTGGGGCTGGCATGGCTGGCGGGGGTGCTTCTTTCCGTGGCCCGTCCGGGCGCGCTCGAGGGGCGCACGGTTGGCGGACTCAACGCGGTGGTTTCATCCCTTGTGTTCCTGGGCATCTGCGTGGTGCTCTACATGTTCCTCCAGTCGTGGAAGGCGTCTTATGACCTGACCAAGGAGGGACGGCGCGAACTGTCGCCGATGACGCAGCAGGTGCTGCGCAACATCAACGCGCCGGTCGAGGTGACCTGTTTCTTCCTGCGGGTGGACGACGAACTGGTGGTGATTGCGCGCGAAAAGACCCGGCGTTTCCTGGACCAGTGCCGGCAGTACACCGATCAGATCAAGATAGAGGAATTGGACCCGACCATTGACCGGTCCCGGCTGGAGGCGATGAACATCACACACGCCTCGCCGCAGGGCACGGTCGTGGTGAAATCGGGCGGAAAACAGCGGGTAATCCTGCTCAGCGGCGGCAGTCCCCGGCTGGAGGAGCGCGAGTTTACCAACGCGCTGATCAATGTCCTGCGCGACGCGCAGCCCAAGGTGTATTTCCTTACCGGCCACAAGGAACGCGATGTTCTGGACGAAAAAGGCGAGGACGGCGCGGCCGTGTTTGCCAAACTGCTCAACGGCGAGTCGTACCAGGTGGACCGGCTGGCCATCAAGATTTCCGACCCCCAAATGCCGGCGGACTGCGACGTGCTGGTCATCGACAACCTGAAAAGCGACCTGCACCCCCTTGAGATGGAGGCCGTAGACAAATGGGTTTCCGCCGGCGGACGCCTGCTGGTGCTGTTCGATCCCTGGCGCAGCGTCACACCCGGTTACGGCGGCGGGGAACAATTGCGGCCATGGCTGGAGAAGCGTTTCGGCGTCAAGGTGGGCAGCGACGTCGTTATCACGGACAAATCGGAAAACATCTGGCAGCTTGAACTGACCAACGACGGCAGGCCTTTTGAGAAGATCGACGCCGGGTTCATGCAGTTTCACGGATGTTTTGCCGCGGAACACCCGATTACCCGCACCTTTGACCAAACCATACTGCTCAAGGCGGTGCGCAGCGTCGGCATGGCGGAGAAAGCGCCCGAGGGGGTGGCCGGTGTGGAGTTGCTCCGCAGCACGCCCGATTTTTGGGCGGAAACGGACACGGAGAAACTGCTGACCACGGGCAAGGCGCGTCTCAACGAAGGCGAGCGCAAGGGGCCCATTCCGGTCGCTGTCGCCGTCAGCCAGAAGATCGCGGCCAACGCCAGCCCCAAAGGGCGCACCGACGCGCGGGTCGTGGTGGTGGGCGACTCGGACTTCACTTCAAACACGCAGGTGGTCGTGCCGGGCAACCTCAATTTCGTGCTCAATGTGTTCGCCTGGATGAACGAGAGCGAGGACCTGATCGCCATCCGGCCGACGGGCCGCGAGGCCGTGCCCCTCGTCCTCAGCGACACCCAGCGCCGCACGGCGGCGTGGGTCGGCGTGATGCTTACGCTGCAACTGGTGGTCGCCGTCGGCGCCGTGGTCTTCCTGCTTCGGAGAAAATACCAATGAGACTGCGTTCAACGCTTGGGCTTGTGGTCCTGCTCGCGGCGCTTTGCGCCGCCTACTGGGGCATGCAGCACCTGAACTTTCGGCGGGCGGCGCAGGCGCAGCAGGGAAAACTGCTCTTTCAATTCAAGCCGGAGGCCGTGCTCGGGCTGACAATCCGGCAGGTGAACGGTGTTCCCGTGGCCGCCGAACGCGACGCCGGGGAGCCCTGGCGCATGACCGCGCCCAATGCAACCATACGCCCCCTCCAGATACTCTGGAACCGGGTCGCGGAAAAGTTTGCGGGAGTGAACAACGAGCGCACCGTGGCCGCCAGCCCGGGTGATCTCAAGCAGTATGGCCTGGACGTGCCCCAGCTTGTGGTCGAGGCCCGGGTTGACGGTGCCGGTCCCGTGAAGTTTCTGGCGGGCGATGTGGAACCAACGCAGCGTTACCGCTATGCGCGCCTCAATGACGGCCCCCTCTTTCTCATCAGCACCGACACATTCTTTGAGTTGAACCGTTCGCTTGAAGAACTGCGGCACCGGTTTGTCGTGGATGACCGCGATGCCGCCATAAACGACGTGCAGTTTGCATGGATTTGGACCGGGGACCCGGCCCAGACCAGCGACCGGCCCGTGCCGGAGAACCCGCCCCAGGTCGGCGAGGAATCCACGGTGATACGCGTGACACGGGACAATCCCCAATCCCCCTGGCGCATGGTGGCGCCCATCGCCGCCGCCGCCGATCAGGAAGCCGTGGACGCTTTTGTGAAGGAAGTGCAGTTTGCCACGGGACGCGACTTTGTCGACAAGCCCGAGAATCTGGCCGACTACGGGCTCAAACCGGCCCGCGCCCGCATTACCGTGGTGGACGACCGCAGCAAGAAGGCGCAGAATATTCTGATTGGACGCATGGAGGAAAAAGGCGAGAAGGGCGGGGTCTATCTTCAGCGCGCGGGGCAGGACGCGGTCTTCCAGGTGGACGGCCAATTGTGGACACTGCTGCCCAAAACACCGCTGCAGTGGCGTGAGCGGCGGCTGCTCACGCGCCGCGTGAGCGACGTGAACCGCATCGAATTCCACGGGAAAGCGGATGCGTTCACGCTGGCCAAGGACGACAAGGGCGAATGGAAACTTGAGGCCCCCGACCTCCAGCAGGTAAACCAGTTTGCCGTTTCCGGATACCTCGCCGTGTTCAAGGAACTGCTCGGCGAATCTTTCGCCGTGGGACAGCCCGCCGACTTTGGGCTGGACAATCCAGAAACGACCATCGACTTGCGTTATGACGACGGCGCCACCGCCCAAATCCGGGTCAATCCGTCGGCCAAGGAACAGGGGCTCTATTACGTCACCCAGGACACCGGCGCCATTGTGACCCTCAAGGGGGTGTCGGCCGACGCGCTGCTGGCGAAATCCTATTGGGGCTCTGAGAGGAGCCGCGAGACCATCGAGAAGTCGGTGCGGAACTCCCTCTGCTTCGGAGCCTTCAAGGATGGCAGGCAGGTCGCCTTCGCGAGGGCCGTCACGGATTTCGCCACATGCTTCTGGCTCTGCGACGTCATCGTGGAGGAGCCCCTGCGGGGGCAGGGCATCGGTAGGGCATTCGTCGAATTCATACTTTCCGCCGAGGCCCTTCAGGGGCTGAACGGAGCGCTTGCGACGAAGG
>CAZOMH010000532.1:0-3708 GCA_964580415.1 uncultured Nitrospirales bacterium | reverse complement strand
GCCTTTTCCACAGTGAACTCAACTTGGCAGACAGGAATGTCTGCCACACACTTCTTCATGCTCTGGTTGCGGCCAAAGACCATGTCCAGAGTATACCCCGCAGCAAGAAGCACCCCCAAACCACGCCTTTGGCGCGGCCTGGGGGTGCCAGGATGGTGCGATAGGGTGCGGCGGCTTACGGGCGGTGTTTGGCCGAGGCCAGCAGCACCATCAGGCTCAGCCCGCCCAGGAAGAGCCCGTTCAGGCTCTCCTTCATCTGGTCGAAGAGGGCGCTCTTGCCGCCGGAGCAGCCCGCGCACCCGCCGCCGCCGTCTTCACCCTCGCCCTCGGTCTGGGTCGGCAGGCCCGCCTCGGCGCGGGTGATCTGGCCGTTGCCGGACGTGTTTACCGCGTTGAAGACCGACTGCGTCAGCCCCGGAAGCGCGGCCTGCGCTTCCGCAAAGCTGACCGTGTTGTCGCCGTTGCTGTCCATGGTGTCAAAGGCTGCCGTGAGCTGTGCCCGCAGTTCCGCCTCGGTCGGCGGCGTCAGGGGCTCCCCTTCGCCTTCAGCGCAGGGGCCGGTGGATACAGTCAGCGCCACGGCGCTGCCCCAGGCCGCTTGCGCGTTCGCCGCCGGGTTCTGGCTGATGACCAGACCCGCCGTCACGCTGGCGCTGCACTGCTGCGTCGTCTGACCCAGAATGAATCCCGCGCCGGTCAGGGCCGAAGAGGCGTTTGCCTGACTCTGGCCCGCCACGTTGGGCACGTCCGTCAACGGGGTCCAGGTCACCGTGTTGTCCGTGCTGGTGGAGGCGGTGTTGGGGTTGCCCTCTCCGTCCTGCACGGTGCCCGCCGCGATGGTGGCCACCACGGTCCCGCTGGTCGTCATGCCCGACACCGCCGCGTTCCACGTGATGTTGTCCGTCGTGCTCAGCGTCACCGACTTCGCGCCGCCTGCCGTGCCGGAAATAGTGACATCGTCCGCGGTAAAGCTCGCCGGAACGACCGCATTGTTAAACACGACTGTGAAGTCAACCGGTGCGGTCGTCGCCGGGTCCGCCTGTGCGGTGGCCTGGTTGACCGTTGCGGCAAGGGTGCGGAACTCCGCGAGTTGGGGCTGGGAGGCCCCGCCCATGGCCGTGAACAGTCCTCCGGCATAAATCGCTGTGCCCGAGACTGCCAGGGCGAGAACCGGTCTCTGCGCATTGGGATCCCAGCCGGTGGCCAGACCCGTCGCGGCGTCGATCGCGGCGAGGCGGCTGCGCGACTGCCCGCCGATGCCGGTGTACCACCCCCCGACATAGACCGTCGCGCCCGAAACCGCCAGGGCGCTGATGTTGCCGCCGACCGTGTTGGGATTCCAGTCGGTGGCCAGACCCGTGGTGGCGTCCAGCGCGGCGAGCTTGCCGCGCGTTTGCCCGCCGATGTTTGCAAAGGAGCCCCCGACGTACACCGTCGTGCCCGACACCGCGAACGCGCTGGCAGTGCCGCCGGTCGGGCTGGGGTTCCAAGCCGTGGCCATGCCGGTCGTGGTGTCCAGTGCGGCGAGGCCGCTGCGTGTCTGCCCGCCGATGGTGGAGAAATCACCCCCGGCATAGACCGTTGTTCCGGAAACCGTCATAACCCAGACACTGTTGTTTGCGTTGGGATCCCACGCGGTGGCCAGGCCCGTCGCGGCGTCCAGTGCGGCGATTCGGTTGCGCGTTTGCCCGCCGATGCCGGTAAACACGCCCGAGGCATACACCGTCGTGCCCGAAACCGACAGGGTGGTGACAGATTTATCCGCGTTGGGGTTCCAGTCGGCGGCCAGGCCCGTTGCGGCGTCGAGCGCGGCGATTCGGTTGCGCGTCTGCCCGCCGATAGTTGTGAATTCGCCCGCGGCATAGACCATCGTGCCCGAAAGCGCGAGCGAGTAGACGCTGCCGTTCGCATCCGGGTTCCAAGCCGTGGGTGTGCCCGTTGCGGTGTCGAGCGCGACGATGTGGTTGCGTGTCTGCCCGCCAAGGATGGTGAAGAGCCCCCCCGCCCAGACCGTCGTACCCGCCACGGCCAGTGTGAGGACGGCGTTGTTCGTATCCGGGTTCCAGTCCGTGGCCGCGCCTGCGGCGTTGAGCGAGGCGACGAAGTTTCGCGGTTGCCCGCCAATCGTCTTGAAGCTGCCCCCGGCATAGACCATCGTGCCCGATACCGCCATGGTGCTGACGACACTGCTCGCGTTCGGGTCCCACGCGGTGGCGGAGCCCGTCACGGCGTCCAGCGCTGCGATATAGTTGCGCTGTTGTCCGCCGATACTCGTGAAGCTGCCCCCGGCATAGACCGTTGTGCCCGACGGCACAAGTGTGCTGATAGCCGCGTTCGCATTCGGGTTCCAGTCCGTGACCGCGCCCGTCGTGGCGTTGACCGCCGCAAGATAGTTGCGCGTCTGCCCACCGATGGTCGTGAACGAACCTCCGGCGTAGAGCGTTGTACCCGACATGGTCAGCGTGAGGACAGTGCTATTCGCGCCGGGGTTCCAGTCCGTGGCCAAGCCCGTCGCGGTGTCGATCCCCGCGAGATAAGTGCGGGGCTGTCCGCCAATTGTCGTGAACGAACCTCCGGCGTAGAGCGTTGTACCCGACAGGGTCAGCGTGAGGACAGTGCTATTCGCGCCGGGGTTCCAGTCCGTGGCCGCGCCGGTCACGGTATCCAGGGCGGCAATACGGTTGCGCGGCTGCCCGCCGATGTTCGTAAATGAGCCTCCGGCGTAAAGCGTCGTGCCCGACACCGCAAGGACTTGGACGATATTGTCCGCGCCCGGGTTCCATGCGGGGTCCAGCGTGCCGTCGGACAGAATATGGGCGAGGCGGTTCCGCGCGACGAGGCCCACCATGGTGAAATTGCCGCCGATGTACCAGCCGCCGGCGCCATCGGGCGCGCAGGCATACACCCCGGCGTTCACTCTGGCCCGGGACGGGATGGTCGCGCCTGTGTCCGCGTCCAGCGCCGCGAAGGCGCCCGTATTGGGCGCCACACGGGTAAAGTCTCCGCCGATATAGGTGGTGCTGGGCGTGGTGACGATGGAACGCACCGGCCCGTCTGTCACCCAGGTTTCGGCGCGCGGAATGCTCGGTTCGGCGAAAGCGGTTGGGCCAAACCACGCAAGGGCCAGCAGCAGGACAGCCGCGGCGGTGAGGGACAGTTTTGTACTTCGGCGCATCGTCGTTTTCTCCTCGGTGTTCATGGTTGCAGTCGGGTCATTAAAGTGAATGCGGCCTTCCGCCGCGTCCGTTGAAGGTTCAATGCGTATGCACTACCCAGCCAACGTAGTCCCGGAGGCGCCCGGCATGATCACAAGTAATGTGACCGGCGGTACACGAGATAAATATACGTCCGGTCCTCATCGAACCCTGCAAGTATAGGCACTCCGTTATAAAAGAGTCAACGAAATTGAAAATATCATAAAAGTACCAATATTTATAAAAATAGCACGTTCCGCCCCAAGCAAAGCCGGGGTGATAAAAAGCGGGACCGCCGGGCACGGAGTGTTGACGGTCCTTCCCGGACCGTCCTGATGAACGCAGATACTGTGGAACACCACATTGGCGGCACCCTGCGCGGACTGGTACACTTTCGTTTCGCGCCATCCGGATGCGCGAAAGGAGACAAGATGGCAATTCTCGATCTCACCGGGCTGAACTGGTCTGTCGAAGGCTGGCGCCCGTATTCGTGGAAACTGGGCAAGTCGATGGA
>CAZOMH010000531.1:0-3739 GCA_964580415.1 uncultured Nitrospirales bacterium | reverse complement strand
GAAGCCGAGTTTGGAGAACGCCTCGCGCACGCGCCCGGGGTCCCAGGGCTCGCGGTGGCAGCCGTCGGGGTCCGTGTCGAGCGGCACGTCGGTCTTGATGACCGCCAGTTTGCGGCTGGCGAAGGCCTGATCGCGGCCCGCTTCGATGTTCTCGCGCTGCTTGCCCTTCAGCTCGTCCGTGTGTTCATAGAGTGCTTCGAGCGACCCGTACCGGGCCATGAGTTTCTTCGCGGTCACGTCGCCTATGCCGCGCACGCCGGGAATGTTGTCCGCCGCGTCGCCGATGAGCGCGAGCGCGTCGGGCACGCGCTCGGGACCAATGCCGAACCGCTCCGCCACATCGTCGCGCCCGTACCAAACGCCCGACTCGCCCCTGCCCGGGTCAAACATGCGCACGCGGTCGCCGATGAGCTGCATGAGGTCCTTGTCGCCGCTGACGATGACCGCTTCCATGCCCTGCGCCGCCGCCTTGAGCGCCAGCGTGCCGATCACATCGTCGGCTTCCACGCCGGGCACGGACAGCAGCGGCAGGTTGAGCGCATGCACGAGTTCGTGCATGCGCGGGAACTGTTCCTTCAGTTCGGGGGGCGTCTCTTTGCGGTTGGCCTTGTAGTCGGCGAACATCTCGTCGCGGAACGTGGGGCCGGGCGCGTCAAACACCACGGCTATGTGCGAGGGGGAATGCTCGCGCATGAGCTTGAGCAGGATGCGGGTGAATCCGTAGAGCGCGTTGGTCGGCCGACCCTCGGGATCGGTCAGCGTGGTCTTGATCGCATGGAATGCGCGGAAGGCAAAGGCCATGGCATCGACAAGGTAAATGCGTTCATCCATCGGTCATTCCTCCGAATACAGCCGGCGGGACGCCGGTGTTCCCAGTAGTTCATCCATGTCCGGTTCGCTCCAGCAATCCGATGATTTCTTTCGCGGCGCGGGCCGATGCGCCGGCACCGCCCAGTCCCTCGCGCACGGCCTTGAGATCGGCCAGCATCTGCCGCCGCGCGGGAGTGTCTTCAATCAGGTCGAGCGCGGCCGGAAGCACCGTCTCGCGCGTGGCCCCGTGCTGGATGAACTCGGGCACCACGCCGCGCCCGGCAAGAATGTTCACGATGCCGATATGCTTGATGTCCACCACCATCCGCGCAATCCAGTAGGTCAGCGGACTCGTTTTGTACAGAATGGCCATGGGCACGCCGAACAGCGCCGTTTCGAGCGTGGCCGTGCCCGAGGCAACGAGGCAGAAATGCGCACGGGACAGCACGTCGTACATGCCGCCCACCCGCAGTTCGGCGGGAAACCCGCCCGCAAGCGCGCGAACCTGCTCGGCCCGCGTCTCACTGACACAGGGCACGATGAACCGCGCTTCGGGGTGCCGTTCCCGTATGCCCGCGGCAACTTCGAACATCACCGGCGCGATGCGCCGCAGTTCCTGCTCGCGGCTGCCGGGCAGCAGTCCGACAATCATTTCCGGTGATTCCGAATCCGGCGCGCTGTAAAGCGCGATGTGGTCGGGCAGCGGATGGCCCACATAAGTGCAGGGCACGCCGACGCGCCGGTACAACTCCTCTTCGAAGGGGAATATGACCAGCATGAGATCGACCAGCCGCGCTATGGTGTGTATGCGCCGTTTCTTCCAGGCCCACACCTGCGGGCTGATGTAGTAAACAACGGGTATGCCCAGTTTCTTAGCCTCGGCCGCAAGCCGCAGATTGAAGCCGGGATAGTCGATCAGGACGAGGGCGTCGGGCCGCGTGTCGCGCAGCCGCGCGACGGTGTCATGGAAGAGGCGGCGAATCGGGCGCAGGTGCCGCAGCACCTCGGCGAAGCCCATGATGGCCTCCCCCGCGAGGTCGTGGCGCAGGTCCATGCCGGCCCCGGCCATCAGTTTCCCGCCGAGCCCCTCGCAGGACCAGTCGGGCCGCGCGGCGCGCAGCGCGCGGATGAGATTGGAACCATGGATGTCGCCGGAGGATTCTCCGGCCGAGAAAAAGAGGCGTTTCACGCATTGTCCCTGATCTGCGCCATGATCTGCTCCGCCAGGGCAAGGGCGCGCATGCCGTCCCCGCCCGAGACGACCGGCGCGGTGTCGTCGCGCACCGCGCGGGCAAACGCGGCCAGTTCGAGTTTCAGTGGTTCATCCTTTTCGACCGGCAGTGCGTCCACCCGGATGCACTCCATCGGATTCACGCCCGGCGGCACGGGCCCCGGCGTCTTGCGGTAGACCAGCACCTCCTGGGCGCTGTAGTCGGTGGAGACGTAGGCGTTGTCCTCAAAAATACGAATCTTCCGCATGCGCTCCATCGAGATGCGGCTGCTGGTCAGGTTGGCCACGCAGCCCGTGTCGAAACGCAGGCGCACGTTGGCAATGTCCTCGCTCGCCGAAAATACAGGCACACCCACGGCATCGACCGAAACCACATTGCCCCCCACAAGACTGAGCACGATGTCCAGATCATGAATCATCAGGTCGAGCACGACGCTCACATCGTTTCCGCGGCCCGGGTAGGGGCTGAGCCGGTGGCACTCGATGAAGCGCGGCGCGCCCAGCGCGCCCGAGAGCGCCAGCACGGCGCCGTTGAAGCGTTCCACATGGCCGACCTGCACCTTGACGCCCCGCGCGCGCGCGGCGGAGACAATGGCCCCGGCCTCCTGAAGCGATGCGGCTATCGGCTTTTCCACCAGCACGTGGACGCCTGCGGCGATGAACGCCAGCGCCGTTTCCATGTGGAATGTGGTCGGCGTCGATACGGAGGCGAGGTCTAAGCCCTGTGCGATGAGTTCATCGACCGTCGCAAACGCGGGCACGCCGAAATCGGCGGAGGCCTTCCCGCGGCGCTCCGGATCGGGATCGGCCACACCGGCGAGTTCGACACCCTCCATGGCGGCGTAGAGCCGCGCGTGATGATAGCCGAGATGGCCGACACCGGCAACGCCGGCACGCAGTGTGCTCATGCGAAAACCTCCTGAAATACACGGACTGACCCAGACGAAGCGTCCCTTTGGGCGTGCAGGCGGGTTTGTACCGGTATCTCTTCTGTCTTAATCCTGCTCTTAATCTTGCTCTTGCTCTTAATCTTGCTCTTGGACTTGCTTCAATACAATTGTGAAAACAGCGCAAATTCACTTGAGGAAAAACTGAAACTCATCATTTATCAACAGGCGCGGGAGCAAGATCAAGAGCAAGAGCAAGACAGAAACCTTGAGCTGTTTGGCGAAAGTCCTACTCGCCTTCTTCTGTGATCAGCGGGATATGCCCCGGCGGGAATTTCGGATGATGTTCAGAACCGCGTCCTTCTCCACGCTGTCCCCGACCGCGTTCTCAATCTCGGTCACCGCCTGGCTTGTATTCAGACCGGAACGGTAGATCAGCTTGAACATGCGGCGGATGCGGGCGATGGCCTCCTTGGAAAAGCCGTTGCGCGTCAGGCCCACCACATTCGGACCGTAGCAGCGGGCCGGATGGCCTTCCATGATCATGTACGGCAGCACGTCCATGTTGATGCGCGACATGCCGCCCAGAAAGGCCATCGTACCGATGACGCAGAACTGGTGGATGCCCACGATGCCGCCGAGCGTGGCGCCGTCATGCACCGTCACGTGGCCGGCCAGTGCGGCGCTGTTCGCCATGATCACGCGGTCGCCCACGTAACAGTCGTGGGCCACATGGGCGCAGGCCATGATCAGGCAGTGGCTGCCGATGGTCGTGCCCTTGTGCTCCTCGCCGTCCGGGTAGACCGTGCTC
>CAZOMH010000530.1:0-3758 GCA_964580415.1 uncultured Nitrospirales bacterium | reverse complement strand
ACCAGCGGCTTAACCAGGCCAGCGAGGCGCTGTGCCTGCCGGAAGACGAGCGCCGCGTGGGCACGCTCAGCGGCGGCGAGAAACGGCGGGTGGCGCTGTGCCGCGCCCTCCTCGAACAGCCGGACCTGCTGCTGCTCGACGAGCCCACGAACCATCTCGACGCGGAAACCATTGACTGGCTGGAAGCGGAGTTGCGCGACTATCCGGGCACGGTCATCATCGTCACCCACGACCGCTATTTCCTCGACAACGTTACGAAGTGGATTCTGGAACTGGAAGGCGGCCACGGAATCCCCTGGGAGGGGAACTACTCCTCGTGGATAGAGCAGAAGCTGGCCGCCTTCGCCCAGCAGGAGCGCGGCGACTCGCCGCGCGGCCGTGCGCTGCGCCATGAGCTGGACTGGATTCGGATGAGCAACAAGGCCCGCCACGAGATGAGCCGCACGCGGCTCGCCCAGTATGAGCAGTTGGTCGCAAAGGAAAACGCGGCCGCCAAGGGCGACGGCGCTGTCATCCAGATCGCGCCCGGACCGCCGCTGGGCGAACAGGTCATTGAGTTTCAGGACGCCACCAAAGCCTTCGGCGAGCAGACCCTTTTCGAGAAACTCAACTTCATCGTGCCCAAGGCGGCGCTCATCGGCATCATCGGCCCCAACGGCACCGGCAAGACGACCATGCTGCGCATGATCACCGGCGCCGAGCAGGCCGATGCGGGCAGGGTGGTTGTGGGCAGTTCGGTCAAGCTGTCCTACGTGGACCAGGAACGGTCCGCACTCGCCGGCGACGTGAGCCTGCTGGACGAGGTGGGCGGCGGTCTGGACGAGATCGAACTGGGCAGGCAGCACATTCCCATCCGCAAATACCTCAGCCAGTTCGGATTCCGCGGCGCGGACCAGCAAAAGACGGCGGGACAGCTTTCCGGCGGCGAGCGCAACCGGTGCAACCTGGCCAAGCTCCTCAAGGACGGCGGCAATGTGCTCATGCTCGACGAGCCGACCAACGACCTCGATGTAAACACGCTGCGCCTGCTCGAAGAGGCGCTGCTCGAATTCAGCGGCTGCGCGCTGGTCATCAGCCACGACCGCTTCTTCCTCGACCGCATCTGCACGCACCTGCTCGTCTTTGAGGGCGGGGGCAGCGTCCGCTGGTTCCAGGGCAATTATTCCGAATACGAAGAATGGCGCCTGCGCGAACTTGGATCGCGCCTGTTCGAAAACCGCCGCGCCCGCTACCGCAAACTGGTGAAATAGGCCCGCGGCAACGCAGGGTGCCCGAAGTTCCGCGCCGCCGCGCATGCGGAAGACGCGGCGGGCTTTGCTCCGGGCACCCCTTTGGGCTGTCTTTATTCGGCGGTGACTTCCGCGTGTTCCAGATGTTCCGTATCGGTCCCGTCGATCAGTTGCGCGTCCCTGCGGTGCCAGATGCGGTAGAGCGCCGGAAGCACGAACAGCGTCAGGAAGGTTGAGGACAGGATGCCGCCGATGACCACGGTCGCGAGCGGCTTTTGCACTTCCGAACCGGTGCCCACGGCCACCGCCATCGGCACGAAGCCCAGCGAAGCCACAAGCGCGGTCATCATCACGGGGCGCAGCCGCATGAGCGAACCCTTCAGTACGGCTTCCTGCAGCCCCATGCCCCCGCGGCGCAGGTGGTTGATGCAGGTCACCATCACCAGCCCGTTGAGCACGGCCACGCCCGACAGCGCGATAAAGCCCACCGCCGCCGAGATGGAGAAGGGGATGCCGCGCAGCCACAGGGCCGCGATGCCGCCGCTCAGCGCCAGCGGCACGCCGCTGAACACCATCAGCGCGTACTTCACCGAGTTGAACGTCATGAACAGGAACAGGAAGATCATGACGAAGCATAACGGCACGACGACCATGAGCCGCCCGCGCGCGGCAAGCAGGTTTTCGTACTGCCCGCCCCATTCGAGCCATGTGCCGGGCGCCGGTTTAATTTCCGCGTCAATCCGGCGGCGCGCCTCCCCGACGAACGAGCCCAGGTCGCGTCCCACCACATTGGCCTGCACCACCAGGCGGCGCTTTCCGTTCTCCCGGTTGATCTGGCCCAGCCCCTCGGCCATGGATATTTTCGCCACGGTGCCCAGCGGCACACTCCCCCGCAGCGTCGTGCCGCCCGCCGCGTCCGTTGACCCCGGTACTGCCGCCGCGTCCCCGCGCGGCAACGGAATGGGCAGTTGTTCCAGCGCCTTCAGGCTGGTGCGCAGCGCTTCGGGCAGGCGCACGATCACGCTGAACCTCCGGTCGCCCTCGAACACCATTCCCGCCTCCCGGCCGCCGACGGCCGTGGCAACAATATCCTGCACGTCGGCGACGTTGAGGCCGTAGCGCGCGACGACCGCGCGGTCGATGTCGATGCTCATCGAAGGGAACCCTTCGGTCTGCCCGGCCTTCGCGTCGCTGCACCCGGGAATACTCTGAAGCAATTGAAGTATCTGCTGCGCCGTGGGCGCCATTTTTTCGAAGTCGTCGCCGAACACCTTGACCGCCAGGTCGCCGCGCACGCCCGCCACCAGTTCGTTGATGCGCAACTCGATGGGCTGGCTGTACTCGTACAGGTTGCCGGGAATGTCCTCCACGACCTTGCGGATTTTTTCCAGAAGTTCCTCTTTCGACAGGTTCGGATCGGGCCACTGCGCCCGGGGCTTAAAGATCACATACCCGTCCGAAATGTTCGGCGGCATGGGATCAAAGGCCACTTCGGCCGTACCCGTTTTGGAATACATCAGCGCCACTTCGGGCAGCGACGACACGGCTTTCTCCACGTTGAACTGCATCGCCATGGACTGGGTCAGCGAGGTGCTCGGAATGCGCAGCGACTGGAGACTGATATTGCCCTCGTCGAGCTTGGGCGCCAGTTCCTGCCCCAGCCGGACAAAAAGGGCCAGCGACCCCGCGAAGAGGGCCACGGCGGTCAGCACCACGCCCCAGCGCAGCGAGATGGCCAACCGCAGCGCCGGTTCATACAGGCCCTTGAGCCCGCGCACAATCCAGTTCTCCTTTTCATGCACGCGGCCCGTGATGAAAATGGCCACCATCGCCGGGATGAACGTCAGCGACAGCACAAAGGCGCCCGCCAGCGCGCAAATGACGGTCAGCGCCATCGGGTGAAACATCTTGCCCTCCACGCCCGTCAACGCAAGAACGGGGAAATACACGGTGATAATGATGGCCTGTCCGGCGACGGACGGCTGAATCATCTGGCAGCTCGCGGTGAACACCTCGTGCAGGCGCTCGCGCAGTTCCAGTTTGCGCCCGAGTTGGCGCTGCCGTTCGCCGATAAGGCGCAGGCAGTTCTCCACGACGATTACCGCGCCGTCCACAATGAGCCCGAAGTCAATCGCGCCCATGCTCATCAGGTTTCCGCTGATGCCCAGGCGCGTCATGCCCAGCGCTGTGATCAGCATGGCCAGGGGGATGGACAGCGCCGTAATAACCGCCGCCCGGATGTTCCCCAGCAGCAGAAACAGCACGACAATCACGAGAATCGCGCCAATGGACAGGCTGTGCGCCACCGTGTTGATGGTCTTGTCCACCAGTTCCGTGCGCACGAGCACCGGACGCAGCCGCACGTCCGGCGGCAGGCTTGCCTGAATGCCGGCCACCTTGTCGTTCACCGCAGTGGCAACCGTGCGGCTGTTGCCGCCCAGCAGCATCAGCACCGTGCCGACGACCACCTCGCGTCCGTTCTGGCTGGCCGCGCCGGTGCGCAGTTCCTTGCCCGCACCCACACTGGCC
>CAZOMH010000529.1:0-3761 GCA_964580415.1 uncultured Nitrospirales bacterium | reverse complement strand
AATTGTCGCCGGCGTGAATCTGCGTGCCCATTTGTGTGGCCACTTTGGCCTTCTCGGCGGTCTCGCGGATGATACGCGCCTCCCACACGTCGTGCGTCAGCGGTTTTTCGCAATAGACGTGCTTGCCGAGCTGCAGCGCGGGAAGCGTGGCGAAGGCGTGCGTGTGCTCGCAGGTGCTGACGACGACGGCGTCGAATTCATTCGCGAAGTCGTACAGCTTGCGGAAATCACCGATGATTCGCGCCTTGGGGAACTTCTTTGCGGCTTCGGCCAGGGCCTTCGCATTCACATCGCAGAGCGCCACGATGTTCTCGGACGATACCGAGTCCAAGTTTGAACCGCCGCGGCCGCCCGCGCCGATGACGGCAATGTTGAGCTTCTCATTCGGGCTTGCGCCGCGCGCGGCAAAGGGAAATCCCGTTGCGGCCGCTCCGGCGGCAAGCGCCGAACCCTGCAGAAAGGTCCGCCGGGAAAGCATGCGCGCGCAGTGGGGAAGTTCTTGCATGGTCAGTCTCTCCTTTCGGACCTTTCCGGTCCATTGTATCACCGAAAGTCCCCGTGGAAAACGGGGACCGGCACATTTCCACTTCGCTTGTATCCTTTACGAGAACGGGAAATCGAATCTCCCTGCCGGCAACAAGTCCGCATTCGGGAAGCCAGGCGGCAGGAATCCGTCTGGAAATGGTGTCCGCCGCGGGCACTGCACCGCTGCCAGTCTACGGCAGACGGTTCCGCCGTTCAATTCCAGATGCGTTGGTGCCGGTTGCGGGAGTAGTCAGGCATGACGGCCGACATATTGGATTTGGGGTGAATTGTACTATTTGAGACCGCCTGCTGTAGACTTCTCCTTAGGGATGACGCAGAGTGACTGCCGCGCTTAAGTCGGGCGGCGCAAGGTTCGCCGCAGGGCGGCAGCATCGAAATGCCGCGCAAACAGCATGTCCTTTCAGGGCATGAAAAGGAGTACGGGCGGATGGTTCGGTTCTATTCCAAAAACATGCTTGCGGCGGCGGTTGTGTTGTCGTCGCTGGCGCTTGCCGACGCCCATGCGGGTCCCCCGTGGCCCCTTGCGCCGTTCTGGAGCGGCACGACCATGTCGAACGAGTGTGTGCTGTTCATCAAGACTGGAACAGCGCTGCCGACGGCGAAGCTGTTGTTCACCCCGACGGATGTGGTCAAGATCGTGCGCCCCTACACGGGGGCGACGTACACCGAGGGGGTTGACTACACGGTGGACAAGGCAAACAAAACCATCACGCTGACGGCGGCTTCGGGCATCCCCTATTTTGCCTCAACATACATGTACCCGACCACCGGTCATGCCGACAAAGTCGGCGGGGGGTATCTCCAGTGGTTTGTCAACATGGCCGCCTGGGGCGCCCCTTACAGCGACACGAATCACCAGAACGAGGGCCATCAGACGCAGGTGGAAGTGACCTATCATCATGCCGGAACCGAATGGGCGTCGTGGGGGGGATATACCTGCGGCACGGCGACGACCCAATTGTCCAAGACCCTGGCGAAACTGAACAGCGGTTCCCCCCTGAAGATGGTTCTTATGGGAGACAGCATCTCGGCGGGCGGGCATGCCTCCGGGTCGTTCCTGAACCTGCCGCCGTACATGCCCGCATTTGGCACTCTTGTTGCCGAAACGCTCCGTTCGCACTACAACAGCGACGTCACATTTGTAAACGTTTCAGTGGCCGGCCAGGACTCGTATTACGGTCTTGCAAACGTCTCCCAGATAACCGCGCAAAATCCCGACCTGGTCATCATGGGATTTGGGGTAAACGACTGCGATCAGGTCAGCCACACCTGGAACAAGACAACGTTCAAGAGCAACATTCAGGGCATGATAACCGCCGTAAAGACAGCCAATCCGGATGCGGAGATCATTCTGATTGGGGCGTCGCTTCCCAATCCCGAGTGGACGACCACGGTGACTTCGCGGTTTGCCGATTTGCGCACCCAGCTTGTCAGCATTTGCGGTTCCAACACGAATGTGGTGCTGGCGGATATAACGTCGGTGTGGTGGAAGATTCTGGACATTGACGGGACGACCGGGGTGGGTCGTCCCAATTCCTATTCCGGGATGGTGGCCGACAACATCATTCATCCCAACGACTTTGGCCACCGCCTGACGGCGCAGGCGCTTTTGGCGCTTCTGGGCGCAAATTACCCCGCCGCTCCGGTGGTCGCATCTCCGAACAGCGGCGCCGATTTTGCCACCGGCACTCCGGCGCTGACGTTGAGCGGCACCTGCGATGTGGAAACGACAAACCAAGTTCTGGTGAACGGCTCGACCGCAGGCGTGACCTTTGCGCCGGGAACGAACGCATGGTCGTACACAACCACCCTTTCGACGCCGGGCGCCAATGTCTTCACCATGACGGCGGTCGATCTGTCGGGCAACGTGTCCCCGGCAAAGACGGTTACAGTAACCTACAGTATCGCGCCGACCTGCACGGTCACAGGACCGTCGTCGCCGACCAACGCCGGCACCCTTGTGTTCACGGTCAATTTCAATGAGCCCGTCACGGGATTAAGCGCGGCGGGAATCACGGTGGGCAACGGCGTGAAGGGCGCCCTCACCGGAAGCGGAACCGGTCCTTACACCCTTTTGGCAACCCCGTCAGGCCAGGGCGCGGTCACCTGCCAGGTGGGCGCGGACGCGGCGCAGAACGGCGCGGGCACCGGAAACCTGGCGTCGAACATCGCGAGCGTCACGTATGACGGACTCGCGCCGGTCCCCACGGTGACAGGGCCCGCGTCGCCGACGAATGCCGGCGTTATCACGTTCACAATCGATTTCGATGAACCTGTTTCCAATTTGACTGCGGCGGGAATCAGCGTGGGCAACGGCACCATGGGAACCCTGGCGGGCAGCGGTGCCGGGCCGTATACCCTGCCAGTGACTCCGTTGGGGCAGGGAACGGTGACCTGCCGGGTCATTGCGGGCGCGGTGCAGGATGCGGCAGCCAATGGCAACGCAGCTTCCAGCCTCCTGGGCATCGTGTATGACAGTGTGGCGCCGGGCTGTACGGTCTCGGCTTCCGGGCTGTCGACCAACACCCTTCCCGTAACGTTCACCATCAACTTCAGCGAACCCGTTGCGGTGTTTGCCGCATCGAAGATTACCGTGGGCAACGGCATCAAGGGCACGCTGGCGGGCAGCGGCGCGGGCCCCTACACCCTGCCGGTGACCCCGTTGGGGCAGGGCGCGGTGTATTGCCAGGTGGATGCGGGTGCGGCGCAGGACGGGGCCGGCAACGGAAGTGCCGTGTCAAACGCCCTGAATATCGGCTATGACACCGTTTCGCCGACCTGCACGGTCGCCGGACCGTCCTCATCCACCGGCAAGAGCCCCGTCAATTTCACCATCAACTTCAGCGAATCCGTTTCGGGCCTGACCGCGGCGGGAATCACGGTGGGCAATGGGACAAAAGGCGCTCTCACCGGCAGCGGCGCGGGCCCCTATACCCTGCCGGTGATTCCGCTGTGCCAGGGCAGGGTGACCTGCCAGGTGAACGAGGGTGCGGCGCAGGATGCGGCAGCCAACGGCAACACCGTGTCAAACACGGCGGGCGTTGTTTATGACAGCACGCTGCCGACCGGCACAATCATCATAAACGGCAACCAGACCGTCACCAACAGCCGCAATGTTACGCTTGCCCTGACGTGGTCGGACGGGACCGGTTCCGGGGTCGTCCGCACGAGGTTCAGAAATGATGGCGCAACCTGGAGCGCCTGGGAGCCGCTGG
>CAZOMH010000528.1:0-3765 GCA_964580415.1 uncultured Nitrospirales bacterium | reverse complement strand
ACCCGGGCGACAACCCGCCCGAACTGGTCATGCCCTTTTTGGAGGACGTATCCAAGCGTCTGGCGAAATACAAGCCGCACGCCGGCGTGTGGGTGTCGCTGCAGGGCTTTGACAAGCCCGGCGTGGAGCGTTTCTACGAGTACATGGACAAGAACAAGCCCGCATGGCTGACGGGCGTGGCCTGGGGACCGTCGAGCCCGCCCGTCATTGAGACGCGGCACCGGCTGGCCAAGCAGTACAAGTTGCGGCTCTACCCCGACATCACGCACAACATCGTCTGCCAGTTCCCCATCCCGTGGATGGACCCGGCTTGGGCGCTCACGCTGGGCCGCGAACCGGTGAATCCGCGCCCGCAGTTTGAGGCGTACATCCACAACTTCTTCGCGCCGCAGAGCGACGGCTTTCTCACCTACTCCGACGGCATCCACGACGATGTGAACAAGACCATGTGGAGCGCCCTGGGATGGGACCCGAAGGCGGACGTGCGCGACGTGCTGGTGCAGTACGCGCGCTATTTCTTCCGTCCCGACCTCGCGGACAAGGCCGCCGACGGCCTGCTCGCGTTCGAGACGAATCTGCAGGGTCCGCTGGCGCTGAACGGCGGGGTCGAAGGCAATTATGAACTGTGGTCCGATTTGGATGCGCGCGCACCCGAACTGCGCAACAACTGGCGGTGGCGCATGTACCAGTTCCGCGCCGTCTACGACGCCTACACGCGCCGACGCCTGCTGCGCGAGACGACCCTGGAGCAGGAGGTCAACGCGGTGCTGGCCACGGCGGACAAGATCGGCGCTGACGCGGCGGTGAAGCAGGCCAACGAGATTCTCCAGCGCGTTGAGACCGCACCGACGGAACCGGCATTGCGTGCCCGCATCGAGCAGGACGCGGCCGACCTGTTCCGCATCATCGGCTACCAGACCAGCGTTGCCAAGTACCATGCGAAGAACCCCGAGCGGGGGGCCATCCTTGACTGGGTGGACCGGCCGCTCAACAACCGCTGGTGGCTGGAGGACGAGTTCAAGAAGATTGAAGCCATGGGCACGGAGCAGGAAAAGACCGCCCGGCTCAAGATCATCGCCGACTGGGAGAATCCCGGTCCCGGCGGTTTCTACGACGACGTCGGCAACGTGGCCAAAAGCCCGCACGTGATCCGCGGCGGCTGGATCAATTCGGACCCCGAAATGACAGAGAACACCGTCATTCCCAACTACGGCACGTGGAAGGGGCTCAAGAGCACCTGGCGCCTGTCCTGGATGACCAACATGGACTGGCCCACCATGGTCTATGACGGCCTTGACGTGAACGGCACCTATGTCGTCCGCCTCACCGGCATGGGTGACGCGCTGACCCGCATCAACGGCGAACTGGTGAAGCCGACGGTCTATAGCAAGGAAATGGGCCGGATTAAGGAATTCCCCGTTCCGCCGGAGGCGCTCAAGACCGGCAAGATCACACTGACCTGGGACAAGCCGGACGAGTCAAAACTCAACTGGCGCGAATGGTCCAATCTGAACGAAGTGTGGTTGATCAAGAAATAGACGGCACACGGAAGAATGCCTGCAGCCACGCCGGTCCGCCTTGTGGCCGGCGCGGTGTTCATTGTGTGGGAACGGCGTGTCCAGTTTTGCGGCGGCCATGCCGCCGCACTCAAAAAAAGACCGGTTGCCTTCCTACGCGGGCATCCGTCCAAGCAACCGCAGCAACCCGTCCAGGATGGTGTAGGGATGGGGCGGGCAGCCGGGCACGTAGAGATCGACGGGCAACAGGGTCTCCGCGCCCTTTCCCGCCTCGGGATGGGTCCGGTAGATGCCGCCGGAAATGGCGCACGCGCCGACTGCGATAACGATCTTCGGCGACGGCGTCGCGTCATAGGTTTTCTGCAGGGCCAGCCGCATGTTCTCCGTCACCGGACCGGTGATCAACAGGCCGTCGGCATGCCGCGGCGAGGCCACGAACTGGATGCCGAAGCGCCCCAGGTCGAAGACCAGCGTGCCGAGCACGTTGGTGTCGGCCTCGCAGGCGTTGCAGCCGCCGGCGCTCACTTGGCGCAGGCGCAATGAGCGTTTGAACAGGCGCTGCGTCTCGCGCTCGAGCGCCGCGCACAGTTCTGTCTCCCGTTCCGCGGCAACGACCAGTCCGTCGCGCGTTCGCGCGGCGAGTTGGTGGTCCTGTGAAAAGCCCAGCAGCCCCCTGGGGCACACCGAAACGCATTCGGCGCAGAAGACGCACCGGCCCATGTCTATGCTTGCATGGCGGTTCTTGACGCTGACGGCCTCGGTCGGGCAAACAGCGACGCACTCTTTGCAGCCTGCCTTGCACGCCCCTTCGGCCACCACGGGTCGCCCGCGAAAGCGGTCGGGCAGCGTCGGCGGCGTGGCGGGATAGGGATGGGTGCGGTATCCCTGCCGCAGTCGTTCAATCAGGGCTCTCATGCACGCGCCTCCTCAGAGGTCATGGCCGCAGTAGGACAGGTTGAAACTCTTGTTGCACAGCGGGAAATCGGAAATCTGCTGGTCGCGCAGCGCCATCGCCAGGCCCAGCCAGTTGTGGAATGAGGGATCAACGATCTTGTACGCCGCGATGCGGCCCCCGCCGTCGGTCAGCACCGTGTGGCATATCTCGCCGCGCCAGCCCTCGACGAGCGACACGGTGACCGCGTTGGGCTTGAGCGGGCCGATGGGTTTGCGCACGTCGCCGGCAGAAAGATTTGACAGCCGCTCGCGGATAAACGCGACGGAATGGTTAATCTCCTCCCAGCGCACATAGGCCCGGGCGAACACATCGCCCGAATGCCATGTGGCCACGGGCATGTTGAAGAACCGGAAAATGCCGGAGGGGTATTCGAAACGAACATCGCGCTTGACGCCGCAGGCCCGCGCGGGAGGGCCCACCAGTCCAAGACTCTCACACAGTTCCGGCGTCAGTGCGCCGGTTTCTTCAAAACGCGCCATCACCGACGGCGTGTCCCACAGCAGTTCCACCGCACCTTTCACATCGCGGAAAGTCTTGTCCAGCCGCTCCAGCATCTCGTCGCAGCGACCCTGGTCCAGGTCGAAGCCCAGTCCGCCGGGACGCATCCAGCCGCGTCCGAAACGGCTGCCGCAAACCAGCGCCGTCATATTCAGCCAGTCACCGCGCAGCCGTCCGCAGAAGGACGCCGTCGGCAGGAAACCCACATCGCCCGACAACGCCCCAAGGTCGCCCGTATGGTTCGCGAGCCGTTCCAGTTCGAGGGCCACGCCGCGCAGTTCTTCGGCGCGCACCGACACGCCGGTTCCCGAAAGCGACTCCAGCGCCTGGCAATAGGCAAGCGTGTGGCCGACGGTTGTGTCGCCGGCCAGGGTTTCCATGCAATGCACGGTGCGCGGCGTCGGCCCGCCGGGCAGCGCCCGCTCAATGCCGCGGTGCTGGTAACCCAGCGAAATCTCCAGATGCATCACGTTTTCGCCGTGGCACTGGAAGCGGAAATGGCCGGGTTCGATAATTCCGGCATGCACCGGCCCCACGGCCACCTCGTGTACCTCTTCGCCCTGCACTTCGTAGAAGTCCGTCACGCACGGCGCAATGGGATCGGCCGGACCGCGCCCCCATGCATCCGCGCCGCGCCGGTAGGAACGGTGGTAACGCACCGGCTTGAGCCAGGGGTGCCCCTCGGGCACCACACCCCACTGCTCGGCGATCTCGCGTTCAAATCCGTTTGCCTGCGCGCATTCGGGCGTGAGCGCCGGATACCGGTCCGCCACGTCCGTGGCGGCCAGCGCATAG
>CAZOMH010000527.1:0-3768 GCA_964580415.1 uncultured Nitrospirales bacterium | reverse complement strand
ATTATAGCATGCGGCCGACGCGGCTTTCATCCGCGGCGCGCCGACGGTACACAAACACTACATCCGGCGCGAACGAATCCGCCCGCCGCGGGAATTTCCGAACCCCTCGTAATGCCGCATGACCAGGTGCTGCTCAATCTGCTTTACCGTGTCCAGCGCCACACCCACCAGGATCAGCAGCGTCGTGCCGCCGAAGAAATGGACCAGGTTGTAGTCCTGCACGTTCAGCAGCCGGAATATCAGTATCGGGGTGAGGGCGACCGCGGCCAGGAAAACCGAGCCCACGGTGGTCACCCGGGTCATCACCCGGTTCAGGTAATCGGCCGTGGCCTTGCCGGGCCGGACGCCGATAATCACGCCGCCGTACTTCTTCATGTTGTCGGCCATTTCCACCGGATTGAAGGTGATGGCCGTGTAGAAGAACGAGAAGAAGATAATCATGGCAGCGTACAACAGGTTATAGGGGACGCCGTCGTGCCGGAACAGGAAATTGATGGTGTACTCAAGCGCGGGCACCTTGATGTACTGGGCCATGCTGGCGGGGAGCATCAGGATGGAGCTCGCGAAAATAATCGGGATAACGCCTGCCTGGTTGACGCGCAGCGGCAGATAGGTCCGCGTGCCGCCCGTCATGCCGCGCCCCTTTATCTGGCGCGGATACTGCACGGGGATACGGCGCTGTGCGGTGGTTACAACAATGGCCGCGGCGGTGACAACAAACATGAGCGCCACAAGGCACACAGCCACCAACGGCGACAACTGGTCGTTCTGCATCATCTTGAACATGTTCTTGATGGAAATCGGAATGTCCGTCACGATGCCGATGAAGATAATGAGCGATATGCCGTTTCCGACCCCGCTCTCGCTGATTTGCTCGCCAACCCACATCAGGAAGGCGGTGCCTGTTGTGAGGGTGATCATCGCCAGAACAAGGAAGCCCACCCCAGGATTTGGAACGATCTCCCGCCCGAGACTCTGCATGTACAGGCCGATGCCGACCGACTGCACTGCGCAGAGAACGATGGTGCCGTAGCGTGTGTACTGGGTGATAACCTTCTGCCCGTCGGAACCGGACTTCTGCAGCGCCTCGAGCGCCGGTATGACCGGAATCAGCAGGGACAAGATAATGGACGCCGTGATATAGGGCATGATGCCCAGCGCGAACACCGTGGCACGGCTGAACGAACCGCCGGTGAACATGTCGTAGAAACCAAGTATGCCCGCGCCGCTGCGGTTGAGCATGGCAACCAGGGCGTTGCCGTCCACACCGGGCATCGGCACAAACGAACCGAGCCGGAAGAACACGAGCATCACCATCGTAAAGATGATGCGGCTCCGGAGTTCCGGGATTTTAAAAGCGTTTCGGAAGGCTTCAATAGGCTCTGCCACGTGACCGCTCCTTGTAAACGTCCGCCACTTCCGGCCGCGCCGCTATTTCGCGGCCGCCTCATCCGCCGCTGCCGGCGCGACCGTCAACTCGACCGTGCCGCCGGCCTTCTCAATCTTCTCTTTTGCGCTGGCGCTCACCGCCTCGACACGCACCGTGAACTTCTTGCCGTCCACATCGCCGCGGCCAAGCACCTTGACGCCGCCGGCCATAACCTTGACTATGCCGCACTCCTGCAGGGTCGCGGTGCTGATGACGGCGCCGTCCTCGAACTTGCCGGCAAGCACGTCGAGGTTAATCTCGGCGAGCGGATGCCGCTGCTGATGGTTGAACCCGCGCTTGGGCAGGCGCCGGTTGAGCGGCATCTGGCCGCCTTCAAACGCCGGCTTGCGCGAGTAGCCCGAGCGCGACTTCTGGCCCTTGTGACCGCGCGTGGCGGTCTTGCCGTGGCCCGAGGCATGCCCGCGCGCCACCCGCTTGGCTTTCTTCTTCGCGCCGTCGGCGTGCTGGAGATTATGCAGTTCCATCGTCCACCTCGTCATTTTCGCGCCCCTGGGGGCGCGGTCGTTTCTTCGCCAGTGCCGTCAGGCGCTCAAAGCACCTCGGCGACCTCAAGACCGCGCTGCGACGCCAAGTCTTCGACCGTGCTCAACTGCCTGAGACCGTCCAGCACCGCCCAAACCACATTCGTCGCGCTGTTGGAACCAAGCGACTTGGTCAGGATGTTCTGGTATCCGGCCGCCTGCACCACGGCGCGCACCGAGCCGCCGGCCACGATGCCCGTGCCGAGGGACGCCGGCTTCAGCAGCACACGCGCCGCGTCGAGCCGACCGACCACCTCGTGCGGAATCGTGGTGTTCACCACGGGCACGCTGAACATGTCCTTCTTCGCCCGCTCGATGGCCTTTCGGATGGCCTCGGGCACCTCGCCCGCCTTGCCGAGCGCGGCGCCGACGCGGCCCTTGCCGTCGCCGACAACCACCATGGCGCTGAAGCTGAAGCGGCGACCGCCCTTCACCACTTTCGCCACGCGGTAAATTTTCACCACATGCTCGATAAACTCGTTCTGATCGTCGCGGTCATTCCTGCGATCATCACGTCTGCCGCCAGAAAAGTTGCTCAAGGGAAACGCCTCCTTGCTAGAAGTCCAAACCTGCCTCGCGCGCCGCGTCTGCCAGGGCCTTCACGCGCCCATGGTACAGCCGCCCGCCGCGATCAAAACACACCTTGTCGATGGCTTTCGCCCTGGCCGCCTCGCCGATGGCCTTGCCCACCGTCGTGGCGGCGGCGAGATTGCCCCCGTCGATTTTGAGCGCCACGGAGGACGCCGTCGCCAGGGTGCTGCCGGTCGTGTCGTCGATAATCTGCGCATAGATGTGCTTCAGCGTGCGCGTTACCCGCAGCCGCGGCCGCTCGGGCGTGCCCGAAAGGTGCTTGCGGATGTGGCATATACGACGCTGCCTCATCACCGTTGTCTGTCTCGTGTTCGCCATCGTTCATGCTCTCCCACAGGGTCAGGCGCCTTCGGCGCGACCCGTGCGGCGCATTATGCGCCCTTCTTGCTTTCCTTGCGGTTGACGTACTCGCCCTCGTAGCGCAGGCCCTTGCCCTTGTACGGTTCGACCTTGCGCACCTTGCGCACGTCGGCCGCCGCCTGGCCGACCGCCTGCTTGCTGATGCCGGCGATACGGATCGTCTGCGTGCCCTCGACCGAGAACGTTATGCCCTCGGGCGGCGTGATCGACACCGGGTGGCTGTAACCGACCGCGAGGTTCAGGTTCGCGCCCTGCATCGAGGCGCGGTAGCCCGTGCCTTCCAGCAGGAGCGTCTTCTGAAAACCCTGCGTGACGCCGCTGACCATGTTATTGATCAAGGCGCGGGTCAGTCCGTGCAGCGCCCGGTGCGGCCCCTTGTCGGTCGGGCGGGTGACGACAATCTCGTCGCCGCCGACGGCAATGGTGATTTCGGGCGAAAAGGACGCCTCAAGCGTCCCTTTGGGACCCGTCACCTTCAACGTTGACCCCACGAGCTCGCAGCGCACTCCGCTGGTCAGGGGAATCGGCATTTTTCCAATTCGCGACACGGCATCTATCCTTTCACCTGGACGCGCGCACCGGCCATCCCGGAAGCGCAGCGCACCGTCACCAAACCTCGCACAAGACCTCGCCGCCCACCTTTTCCTGGCGTGCGTGCTTGCCCGTCATCACGCCCTTGGGCGTGCTCAGTATAGAAACCCCCAGGCCGCTCCGGACCTGGCGAATCTCGCCGCAGCCCCTGTAAACACGCAGGCTGGGCTTGCTCACCCGGCGCAGCCCGTGGACAACGGGCGCACCGTCCGCGAGGTACTTCAGCGTCACCCGGATGAGTCCGGGTTTCGGCTC